>JBCBHI010000068.1:0-12145 GCA_038525885.1 Bacteroidota bacterium | reverse complement strand
TAACCATATGGTTACTAAAACAACTTTTTAGCATACGCAAACTTTTCAAGCATGGAAGCAGCACAAGAATTTTCGGACCGTACGCTTACAATGACTCGTACCTTCAATGCCCCCCGGGCCCTGGTTTGGGAGGCGTGGACCCAACCGAATCACATCTCGCAATGGTGGGGCCCCAAGGGAATGACCACTGAGATCAAAAAGCATGCATTTGAAGAAGGAGGGGAATGGGAGTATTCTATGGCGATGCCTGACGGGAAAGATTTTCGATCCTTTGGTCAGTACCAGAAAATAGTAGAGCCGGAGCTAATAGAAACGACGGCCAACTTTATTCCGATGACGGTAGGGGTGACGCTGATTGCCTCATTTACTGATGCTGGGGACCAGACGGGCTTTGAGTTCAAAGTGGTGCACGAAACGGAGGAGTACGCCCAACAACAGCTAAAAATGGGCTTTGACAAGGGCTGGGGCTCGGTATTCGATGGGTTGAATGAATACCTTTCGGAGTTGCAAAGCAAGTGAGTGATGCACCCTGCCAGATGAAAGTACCTACCTACTAGGTCGCAGAAAAAGGCCCCGTATGGAAATCCACACGGGGCCAGTATATCCTGTTTCGCTTGCTATTAGGCTTCCTCGTAGTCCGTAGGTTTGCCTAGCCATTCGAACTCTTCTACTTCTTTCAGGATGTTATCGAACTTGGCACGGGCACGCTTGTACGCGGGGCCTCCCAAGGGTAAGTGTACGGGAGGGTTTTCCACCGTAGTCACCTGATACATAGCCTCGGCAGCTTTTATGGGATCTCCCACCTGGGTACCGCTTACGCTGTTGATGGAGTCCAGGTTTTTGCCTACAGTTTCCTTATAATCCTCTATGGTAGAAGGAGTATAGGTAGCCGAACGGCCTGCCCAGTCGGTTCGGAACGGGCCTGGCTCTATGTTGGTGACATGGATGCCCAGTGGTTTAACTTCCGCGGCTAAGGCTTCGCCGATGCCCTCCAGGGCAAATTTGGAGCCGTTGTAGATACTCACCCCAGGATAGCCCTGCAATCCGGCGATGGAGGTGATGTTGAGGATATGCCCTTTGCGCTGCTTACGCATGGTGGGTAGCACTGCCTTGGCCATCCGTACCGCACCAAATACGTTCACCTCAAACTGACGATACATCTCGTCCTCGGGAGTTTCTTCTAAGCCTCCCAGCGATCCATAGCCTGCGTTGTTGACTAACACGTCAATCCGGCCGTATTTGTCAATAGCAGCTTGGACGCCTGCCGTCACTTGTTCTGGTTTTGCTACATCCAGTAGCACACTCATAATGTTGTCAGGAGCCAAAGCTTCTAACTCAGCTTGCTGCTCAGGCTTACGTACGGTACCCACCGCAATGTCGCCTTTAGCTGCTACTACTTTACAAAGTTCTTTTCCGAAACCGGTGCTGCAACCGGTGATGAACCAAACGTTCTGCATGAATATAGGATAGGTTGTGGGTCAAAAAACGTAAACGTACGTCTGGTTGACAAACTCGTAGGGGATATAATTGGTTCATAGGATACGTTTAGATTAAGATTAATCTTTGCCACACCAAACGATTACACAAAACCACTTTTGGTTATGACCAAAGTTGATATGCTGGTGCTAGCGGCTCACCCGGACGATGCGGAGCTGGGCTGTAGTGGTACCATTGCGGCCACCGTGGCCGAGGGAAAAACGGTAGCCATTGTAGATTTTACCCGGGGAGAAATGGGTACCCGGGGTACACCTGAGATCCGTATGCAAGAGTCGGCAGCCTCTGCCGAAGTATTGGGCCTGGCTGCACGTGAGAACCTCGGCTTTAAGGATGTCTACTTTCAAAATGATGAAGAGCATCAAAAAGCCATCGTGAGGATGATCCGAAAATACCGGCCCGAGGTGATTTTGGCGAATGCCATCCGTGACCGGCATCCTGACCATGGTAAGGGAGCGGCGGTAGCCAAAGACGCGGTGTTTATGAGCGGGTTACGCATGCTGGAAACCCTAGACGATGCAGGGAACCCTCAGGAACCTTGGCGGCCCAAGGCGATGTACCACTATTTGCAAGACCAATACATAGAGCCGGATTTCGTGGTGGATGTCACGGATCATTGGGAGACTAAGGTGGCTTCTATTCAAGCCTTCAGAAGTCAGTTCTTCGACCCCAGTAGTAAGGAACCACAGAGCTATATCAGTACGCCGGAATTCATGAATTTTATTGAGGCGCGTTCCCTGGATTTGGGCCATAAAATTGGCGTGAAGCACGGGGAAGGTTTTGTGGCCTACCGAAAGGTGGGGACTAAGAGTGTTTTCAATCTGTCGTAGTACATAGGGTAGGAGACTTGAGGTACCTGCCTGGGCCTCTCAGAGTCAGCAGGTGAGCCTCCACTGAGGAGCCTCAAATCACTTAACTTAGGAGGCCCGAAGGCTGGTTTTGGGGTATCCTCGTCCTGACAATCAACCATTCTTACTTAAGCCTCTTGAAACTATTCAGAGGCTTTTCGTATTTTTTGTATATGCAACGGTGGGCAACGCTTTTGGTATTATGCTTTCTTCCGGGGTTGGGATTTGCCCAATTTTCTGAAGAGGCCGAGGAGCCTGCCAATTACATCAAGAAGAGCATCTACTTTGGTGGGGGGAGCTATCAGGTAGATTCCTGGCAAGCCCGCGAATTACAGGATTTCATTGATTCGTTGTCCAGTGTGGATGCATATGAAATCACCATCCACAGCTATACCGACAACATAGGTGGGGCCGAGTATAATGCCTGGCTAAGTGATATGCGCAGTCGGGCCGTGATTTACCTTCTGCTGCAAAAGGCCATCCCTTTGCATCAAATCGAAAACCGCGAATTTGGGCAGTATAATCCGATTTATGATAATAGTTCCTATGAGGGGCGCCGTATGAACCGGCGGGTAGACATCATCTTCTGGCCCTTGGCCATGTAGCAAGTGGAACTGGTTTTATTAGGATAAGGGGTGATTAACTACCACCTATTTCATTTAGATCTTTCATCAGTTTCTTCAAATCATTTTGGATGATCTCCCAAATAATTTCAAGATCCACTCCGAAATACTCATGGATGATCCTGTTTCGTAATCCAGTTAGCTGTCTCCAAGGGATCACAGAGTGGTTTGCTCTAAATTCTTCTGTTAATTGGTTATATGCTTCCCCCACAATTTCAAGGTTCCTAGCTACGGCATCGATAGTTTTCTCATCTGCTAGAAATGATTCTAGGGAAAGCTCATGGGTATAGCGGCTAATTTTCGAAGTGGCCTCTATTATATCTGCCAATAACAAGCGATTGTCTCTTTTAGACATAGACTAGATCCTCTTGGATGGCTTCCAAGTACTTAGGCTTTAATCCCCCCTTGGAAACTAAATCCACCTTAGTATTGAGGATTGCTTCCAATTCTTCTGCCAGATCTACAAAGCCAAGACCGATAGAAGCGTGAAATTCCACCAGTATATCTAAATCGCTTTCGGTATGGTAGTCTCCACGGGCCCGAGAACCAAAAATTGCCAAGGACTGTATGGGGTATTTTTGTCTAGCTCTTTCCTGGCTTTGGTGAGCTTCTGAGTTATTTCTTTTAGATCACTCATTTAATAAAGATACTGAATTGCTTTTGGACGAGGAGAACTGGCATAAAAAGTAATGGTTTAGGCTCCGGGAAAGATGCTTGATTGGTTGCCGGACCTGATCACTTGACGGCTTGAAATGCCTTGCTTTGTGGAACCCCCAGGGTCCAAATGATCCCCAGGACTCCCAACTATTTGATTACCTTTTTATGCTGATTTTAGTGTGTTGTAGATTCAAAAAATAATGGTGGATCTAAGCCTATAGTGAGCAATAGTAGGACACAAGGAGAAGAAGATGGATGACCTGTATTTGTTACAGCGGTGTTAACCTTATGCTATTGGAGGGGTTGATAATGAGTGGATAGGGGACTCTTGTACGCCAAAGTCGTTTAGAAAAGAGTTTCAATCGTCCCGATTTGTAATCGGGATGTAATGAGAATTGCGTCTCTGACGCTCTTGTGGCGTTGCAAACGCGACTCTCGTAAGTCCTCGTTACCAAACGAGGACTATTGCAGGAGAAACGATGACCATTGTGGACTTGGTTTTAAGCGAGAATTCACAAAAAAACCACCTCAGTTGCCTGAGGTGGTTGCGAGTTAATCAGAAAGGAAAGTATTAAATCGTAGCAGCCAAGGCGCGTTTGGTATATACCTGCGCCATTTGGCTTCGGTAGTTAGCATCGGCAAAGTGATCGCTCATTACTGATACTCCTTCCACTGCTTTGGCCGCGGCCGCCGCCAAGGAGCCTTCATCACAGGGCTGGCCTTCCATGGCTTGCTCTACGGCCGTAGCCCGGTAGGGTACTGCAGATACCCCGTTGATGGCCACTCGTACCTGGCTACACTTGCCATCCGAGTGAGTGAGCTGTACGGCTACTCCCACAATGGCAAAGCGAGAGGCAGGCTGCATAAACTTCTGGTAGGTGCTTTTGGTACCTGCAGCAGGCACGGGCACTTTAATTTGCGTCAGGACTTCTCCGTCCTCGATGGCGGTGGTGTACATAGCCACGTAGAAGTCTGCGGCGGCTACTTCCCGAGTGCCGGAAGCGCTTTGTAGCATAAAAGTGGCATCCGCTGCCATCAGAAGGCCGGGCCAGTCCGCGGCCGGGTCGGCATGGACTACGCTGCCCCCGATGGTACCGGCGTTGCGCACCTGCACGTCTCCAATCCACTCGGCCCCTTCGGATAAGAGGGAGGCCTTGGACTGGATCAATTCGCTGTGGACAATATCCGCATGGGTGGCTCCGGCTCCGATGACGATGTGGCTGTCGGCTTCAGAAATGCCCTTGATTTCCTCCAAATGAGAAATATCAATGATGGTATCCACCTCATTGAGGCGAAGCTTGAGAGTAGGAATGAGGCTCTGGCCTCCTGCCAGCAATTTGGCGTCGTCCCCGTGCTTTTGCAGCAGCTCGATGGCTTCGGCTACACTGTTGGCCCGGGTGTATGAGAAAGATGAAGGGATCATCGTTTGTTCTAAGTTTTATGTGTGATACAACCGGCCCTTAGGCGTTTCCGTTTTGCATGGCAGCCCAAACCCGCTGAGGAATCAAGGGCATCTGGATGTCTTTCACTTGGTGACCACCGGACCACAGGGCGTCGATTACGGCATTGACCACCGCAGGGGTAGAACCAATACATCCGGCTTCTCCAGCCCCTTTCACGCCCAATGGGTTGTGAGGGCAGGGGGTAACCTGACGTTCTACCTCGAAGTTGGGCAGGTCATCGGCCCGGGGCATGGTGTAGTCCATGTAGGACCCACTGAGTAGCTGACCGCTCTCATCGTATACCGCCCCTTCGAACAATGCCTGACCAATGCCTTGGGCCAAGCCTCCGTGGATCTGACCATCCACAATCATGGGGTTGATCACATTACCCACATCGTCTACCGCAATGAAGCGCTTCAGTTTCACCTCTCCGGTTTCCTTGTCCACTTCTACAATGGCTACGTGGCAACCAAAGGGATAGGTGAAGTTGGTGGGATCATAGAAACTGCTAAAATCCAGGCCGGGCTCCAGGTCTGCAGGATAGTCGTGCGGTACGTAGGCCGTGAGCGCCACATCGCCGAAACCAATGGATTTGTCGGTGCCTTTCACCGTCCATTTGCCTTCTGCATATTCCAGGTCGTCCTCATTCGCTTCTAGCTTATGAGCCGCAATCTTTTTGCCTTTCTCCAGTACCTTATCTACACTCTTCACGATGGCGCTGCCGCCTACCGCCAGGCTTCGGGAACCATAGGTACCCATACCAAAGGCCACCGAGTCGGAATCTCCATGCACAATATCTACGTCATCCAACCCAATGCCCAGCCGGTCAGCTACTACCTGAGCAAAAGTAGTTTCGTGGCCTTGGCCGTGGGAGTGAGACCCGGTGTACACACTTACCTTGCCGGTAGGCTGTACCCGAACCTGCGATGACTCAAACAAGCCGGCTCGTGCTCCCAGGGCACCCACTACGGCCGAAGGCGCGATGCCACAAGCCTCTATGTAGGTAGAGAAACCAATACCCAGCAGCTTGCCGTTGGACTTGGCAGCCTCCTGCTCCTTCCGGAATTCGTCGTAGCCAATCATTTCGATGGCTTTGTCCAGTACGCCATGGTAGTCGCCACTGTCATATTGCAGTGCCACTTGAGTTTGGTACCCTTCCTGCTTCACCCCATCAAAGGCCGGGATGAAATTCTGACGCCGCAGCTCGGCAGGGTCTTTACCCATTTCCAGCGCAGCTAGGTCCATGAGGCGTTCCAGCAGGTACGTAGCCTCTGGGCGTCCCGCGCCGCGGTAGGCATCTACTGCGTTGGTATGGGTGAAGGTGGCCGTTACGTCCACGTGTACTTTTGGGGTAGTGTACAGCCCCTGTAGCAGCGTGCCGTGCAGGTAGGTAGGTACGGCTGGCGCAAAGGTACTCAGGTAGGCCCCCATATTGGCGTAGGTAGTAGACTGCAAGGCCGTTACATTCCCATCCGCGTCAAAGCCCATCCGGGCACGGGTTACATGGTCACGGCCGTGGGCGTCGGTTTGAAAAGCTTCCGAACGGGTGGAAGTCCACTTAACGGGGCGCTTTAGTTTTTCTGAGGCCCAAATGACCATGGCCTCTTCGGTATAGTGGAAGATCTTGGACCCGAAACCTCCTCCTACATCAGGAGCTACCACCCGCACTTTGTGCTCAGGAATACCTAGTACAAACGCGCATAGGAGCAAACGGGTAAGGTGAGGGTTTTGGGAGGTAGTATATAAGGTATACCGATCGGTGGCGGTATCGTACTGGCCAATGGCCGAGCGAGGCTCGATAGCGTTGGGGATTACCCGCTGGTTTACGAACTCTAGCTCAGTGACGTGGGCGGCACTAGCCAGCGCAGCTTCTACCTCATCTTTGGGATTACCCAACTCCCAGTCAAAGGCGACATTGCCCGGGGCATCATCATGTACCAGGGGAGCACCGTCTTGCGCAGCCGCTCTGGCATCCGTTACAGAAGGTAGTACTTCGTAGTCTACCTGTACGGCTTCTGCGGCATCTACTGCGGCGGCATGACTATCCGCAATCACAAAGGCCACGGCATCCCCCACATGCAGTGCCTTGTCAGCCACCAGCAGGGGGTGTTTGGGCTCCTTCATGGTGTCTCCATTCTTGAAGTTCACCTGCCAGCCACAGGGTACCCCGTTTACTTCGGCTACATCTTGTCCTGTATATATCTCTACCACACCAGGGAGTTGTTTGGCGGCTTCGGTATTCACACCATTGATTTTGGCGTGGGCGTAGGGGCTGCGTACGAATACCCCGTAGGTTTGTTTAGGAAGTACAATATCGTCTGTGTATCGGCCTTGCCCTGTGATGAAGCGCTTGTCCTCGACCCGCTTCACTGCTTTTCCAATGTAACTCATCCTGTTAGGCGCTTACAGATTCAGAATTCAATTTGTCGGCGGCAAATTTTACAGCCTGTACAATGTTGTGGTATCCAGTGCAACGGCAGAAGTTACCTTCCAGGGCTTCACGAATTTCGGTTTCGGAAGGGTCACCGTTGCGCCCCAACAAGTCAGCTGCGGTCATGATCATGCCCGGGGTGCAAAAACCACACTGTAGTCCGTGCTGGTCCTTGAAGCCCTCTTGCAAGGGGTGTAAAGTGCCATTAGTGCTCATGCCTTCTATGGTAGTCACGGATCCACCAGCGGCTTGGGCGGCTAGTACAGAACATGACTTAACGGCTTTGCCATTGAGCAGCACCGTGCATGCGCCACAGTTACTTGTGTCGCAACCTACGTGGGTACCCGTAAGGGTGAGGGTTTCACGTAGGAAATGTACCAACAGCGTACGGTCCTCCACCTCGCGGGTGACGGACTTGCCGTTTACTTCCAGGGTAATTTCCATGGGTGTTATTTAGGTTTCGAAATGGGTTCTTAGCCAGATTGCGATAGTGATAAACGCAATCGATTTCTTTCCTTAAGAAATTGGTTAGATTTTACACAATCGACTTCGTGATTGCAAAATCTAATTGGGTGAAGGGTGGGGTGTTGTCTTATTTAGATCGGTTAAAAATAATTTTCTTGAAAGATTGTTCGGTGAAGGGCTGGGCTATGGAGAAAGGTGATTTTAATTAACTTGAAACCATGAAGCAGCTATGGACTGACCCGCAATTTCAACTCTTTGTTTTTGATGCCTACGGAACCCTCTTTCGGGTTTCGTCCGATACCCCCGAAATTGAAGAAGCCGCCCAGGGTAAATCCCAGGAAGTACAAGCCCTTTGGCGGTCAAAACAGTTGGAGTACACCCGGCTGCGTTCCATGATGGGGCGTTGGGTAGATTTTGATCAGATTACCGAGGATGCCCTGGATTACGCTTTGGAAGCTTGCGGCTTGTCCCCGGAACCTCTCAAAAAACTGCTTTTGGATATCTACCAAACCCCTAGTGTGTTTTCGGATGTGATCCCCTTTCTGAACATTCTGAAAGAGGAAGGTATGCCGGCTGTGATCTTATCTAATGGCACCCACGAGATGCTGGAGCACTCTATAAAAGCTACTGGAGTAAAGGAGCACTTCAGAAGTTTGCTTTCGGCCGAGGATGTAGAGGTGTACAAACCCTCTCCACTGATGTATAGGCTTGTGCAACAGATGGAAAAGGTACAGCCGGAAGAAGTAGTCTTCTTCTCTTCTAACCCTTGGGACATTGCGGGAGCCGGAACGGCCGGGTTTACCACCGTATGGGTGAACCGTCAGCAAAAAGTCATGGACCGGTTGGGGGTAACGCCATCTTTCGAAATCGAAGATTTGGAAGAAGTAATCTGAATCCATCCAGAAAGCCCAATTAGGAGCAACTTTCCATGATCTGATTGGGTTACTCTTGTTATATATACGAGCATAACCCCATTGTATGAATAATCAAGCAACTGCTACCTTCGGGATGGGCTGTTTTTGGTGTACCGAGGCTGTGTTTCAGCGCCTAAAAGGAGTGGAGTCTGTAGTGAGTGGCTACACAGGAGGGCACACGGCCAATCCTAATTACCGCGAGGTGTGCGATGGAAACACCGGACACGCCGAGGTAACCCGCATTACGTATGACCCCTCGGTGATCTCCTTTGACGAATTGTTGGAAGTGTTCTGGGTAACCCATGATCCAACTACGCTTAACCGCCAAGGGAATGATGTGGGTACTATGTACCGTTCGGCGGTTTTCTATCATGACGAGGCCCAGCAGAAGGCTGCGGAGAGTAGCAAGGCTGCTCTAGATAGGGAAGGAGTATTCAAAAGCCCGATTGTCACTGAAATCACTGAGGCCCCCACCTTCTATCCGGCGGAGGACTACCACCAGAACTACTACAACGAAAACACCGGGCAGGGATACTGCCAGTTCATCATCCGGCCCAAGGTGGAGAAGATCAAAAAGGTGTTTGCAGAAAAGCTAAAGAGTGCGTGATACGATACTTATTGTTTAATGAGTCAAAAGCCCGGGAGAAATCTCGGGCTTTTGTTTTGTCGGTATCGCCCGATAATAGGGCTAAAGTTGTCTATGGGGAAATGATGTTTTGAAAACTGGCTGATGACGGATGGGTAGGGTTTTGCCACTTTACTAGTTCTTGGTGACAAAAATGTAATTTTTCTAATTTAAGGTCACTGCAATCGGTTTCGTTAAATAGCCCTGAAACAATCTATTGAGGCATTGCCACTTCATCCCGTTTTTGTTGGGTAAATAGAATGGCTAACAGTCGTTTGGTGTCATAAGTATGAAAATGCTATTGTTTGGGCAGGTTTTGGTGGGTGTTTAATGAAATATGAAGGTGCAACCGTGTGCTGCTGCCAAAGTAATAGTTCCAAATTAACCTTTTGTTAACACGCGCTTTTTTTGCATCTGCCAATTGCACTATCCGTATACTGGGGTGATGTTTGTATCATCATTTGCACAAGCAAGCAAAACACAAATGGATATGAAAAAAGCGATGATTATCTCGGCCCTGTTCTTTGTAGCATTGAACGTGGCCCACACAGCAAACGCTCAAGCGTTTAAAGCGGCGCTTTTCAATGAAGAAGATGGCATTGTAAAGGTGATGGCAAAGCGTGACGGCCACACCTTCGATCTGATATACCAAGTAGCAGACGAAGAAAAAGTAAAGGTGAATATCGTAAACGATGAAGAGCGTGTGGTATTCACTGAGGTATTACGTGACAAGGAGGCTTTCCGCCGCAAGTACAACCTAGACTTGCTACCTGCCGGGCAGTATACCTTTGAAGTAACAGGTAAGTATGGAAAATATACGCAGCGCGTTTCGGTGCTGTAACAGTTTTTGATTAATTGGTCTCATTGAACAATCCTGTTCCCTGCTGGGGGGCAGGATTTTTTGTTTTCATTTTGAACCTCTGCGGACAAGGGGTGTATTCCAAAATGAAAGACCTAGTCAGGAGACCCCTTAGGTTTGTGTGGCAATCCATCACAAATAATGAGGATTAGACTACTGGGAATCTATGATTTTATACTATTGTCCGCGTGAGTATAGCAACAACCAGCCGAACAGGCATATCTTTTGTGGCGGAGGAAAAATGCATTCCTGCAGACCCTACTAGCCACTTTATGGACCTATTACAAGCCTTTAAAGATCACAAAAGCAATCTATCTGAATTTGCCCGCAGTTTGCCTTGCATCCTGCATATCAATGATTCAGAAACGTTTGCCCTCAAATACCTGGACCCCGGCTTTTCGGCCAGGGTAGTGATACCCCAAGGAATGAGCCGCGAGGAGGCCTTCGAAAAATTACCCTTCGTGAATCCAGATGATCTTCAGGAAGCCATTGCCTCGCTTACGCACTACCTGGCCCACCGGGATGAGTATAGTACGGCTAGCTTTTTGCAACGTGTGCACACTCAAGATAAGGGTTGGATTACGCTGTACACCACCAGCATCGTAAATGAAGACCTGGGTGGCCTGGTGTCCTTTAGTGTAGAGCTGGATGCCGTACTGATTAACGACCGCCAGGTGGAAGCGCTTATCGCCGAAACGGATTTCATCAAGCATCATTTTCAACAATTCAGTGCCCTTACAGATAAGGAGCGGCAGTTCATAAAGCTCTGGGTGCAGAACATGTCTACTGCCGAGCTTGCTGAGCGAATGGGCATCACCTCTAGTACGGCCAAAACGTACAAGAAACGTATCTACGCTAAGTTGGACATCAACTCCTATGCTGAGCTGTGGGAGTATGCGGTAGCCTTTGATCTTAACTCATAATTCTCAGCCGATGGAACTTCAGTTCGAAGATTTACAAAAGAAATTCACCCAGGTAAAAAGCACCTCGGACTTGCCAGACCTGATTGGCAGGCGGTTTGGCTTTTCAGCTCCTAAAATTCCGGGCTTTTACCACGTACATCATATTGAGGGGTTTGCGGTAAAATACATGGACCCCGAGGCTTGCAAGGAGTTCAATGCTCCGCTAGAAACCATAGTGGGGTTAGGAGATCAGTTTCAGCTATTGGTAACTCACCCAGAAGACTTACCCCGTATCAAGGGGCTGCACAAGGAACTGGTAGAATCGCAGGACGAGAGCCGCATCCTAACCTACTTTCAGCGTATTCGGTTGCGGACTGAAATTGAAGATGGCTTTACTTTGATGGTTACCAGTGTTCGGCTCAACCTTGCCGATCAAACCTTGGTGTGCATCACCAATACCACAGACCAGCTGCCGGTGCTCACGGCCAAGATTTGCAACGCGCTGAATCGCAAATTTGAAACCCAGCAGTACGTAAAAAGATACATGAAGCTGACCCGTCGTGAGCGCGAGGTATTCCAGGAGCTCATTAGTGGCAAAACGGCGAAGGAGATAGCTGATAAAATCATTCTCTCGGTACGTACCCTAGAGCAGCATAAGAAGAACATCTACAAAAAGCTGGAAATCAATAGTTTAGCACAGTTGATTTCAATGGCCCGAGCTCTGGATGTAACGGTGGGTTAGCAGGATGAGTGGATGAGCCAATGCCTCAATTAATGCCAAATGTTGAGTTGAAAATTTTGAATGAGCCAAGTTGGGCAAGACAGTTCTTCGGTTTTCTGACTCCTGTTTTCTTTACCCTCCATAGCTTTAGTGGCGGAGGGTTG
>JBCBHI010000067.1:0-12161 GCA_038525885.1 Bacteroidota bacterium | reverse complement strand
TTTCTTGGGTATGCGCTCCTGATCTTCTTTTGACTTCCGCTCATTCAACTAATCAAGACAAGTAGAATTTGAGGAATAGCCAAAAAAGCGCTGAATGCTAATCACTGACATCAAGCAGGTTACATTTCTAAATGTAAAGAAAGACCCCTCACCAAATAGAGCCCAAGGCACCTCACCTCCCGAAGCATTCTTATGCTTATCGATATTTGGATGTGAATAGTTAATACTAAAAACATTCCCTAACAATCAAACTCATTAGAATCCATGATTTATTTATTATACACTACGGTTATTATCTCGATACTTTATGTGCTAGTGAGCGCATGGCGTTGGCATAAAGCAAGAGGAGAATGGATTCCTGGATCCATTTCAGGTACCTATTACGTAATGGGCCAAACCGTATTCGTCCTTTTCTTAGGGCTGCTCAGTTTCACCTTTGTATTTTTAAATTTAGAAATCACCGATGATCAAAGCTTACCGTTCCCTATCCTCTCCAACCTAGGAGCTGCGTTCCTGGCAGGAGTTGCCTTTACGGCCAACATCGGGGATGAAGCGGAAAAGATCAAAACCAACTGGTGGGTCTTACTCATTCATAGAATAGGGGCTGGAGTGGGGTTTGGGTTGATTCTTCTAGGCTTTGGGACTGACTTGGGCAGTGAAGAAATCTCTTTTATTTCAGTATCGTTCATCATTGTCATTAGCATAATTATTGGTTGTGTTTTTAAATTGCTTAAATCACCAGGGGCCATTTGGCTGATGGAAATTTTCGCTATGCTATTCATATTTGGAGGGTACTATTCTTTAGTTACTGGAGATACAACTATCTGGGATTCTCTGTGGGATACTTATTTTATTTATCCTTGGAATCTAGTGGTAGAAATAGTCAATTGCATCCTAGATTTATTTTAATGTTACCACCAATACCCCCCCGCTTGGCATTGATTAATCTTGATGTCTGCCGAGCTCCAAACCCGTGAGCTTATACCGTTCCGTTTGAAGAGTAGGATGCTTCATCCACCTCCACTATGAGACTCCAATCTAGTATGAACATTTGCCTCTACGCCCAATTTCGTTAAGCGAATCTGAGGTTGGCAAATCGTCGCTTATTGGGGCCGTATCAAAAGCGGCATCTGAGAAAAACACACAAAATAATCTTTTGCTTTTGGCCGCAGCATCGCGAGGGAAACCGGTCGGACGGCTTTCTACGTGACGCATAAAGCCGTCCGACCGATGGTCCACACCTACTCCCACAATTAGCCCAAAGAAAGTTTGGCACCCCAAAACCAACCAAGGCTTTTGATATGGCCCCACACGAGATTCGCGTTTGCAACGCCACGAGCGTCGCAGACGCAAGTCTCCTTACATCCTGATTGCAAATCAGGACGATTGAAAGTCTAAAATGGCATTGCCCTCACACCCTAGCCTTCCAGCAAGGGGTCGTGGTGGTCTACAATTCGGTATACCACTGCGGGCCCCTACCCCCCAAGTAGGCGTACAGGGCCAAGGTTTCTATGGGTTTTGGCTGCTTCAGATCCAGGTGGGGAGGGAGTACCATAGCCGTACCCACTACCAGGCTGGTACTGGTATCCCGCCCGGCAACAAAACCTGCCACGCGAGGCTTCATGAGCGTTTCTAATAGTGTGGTGGCCGCAGCGGGGTCCTTGCCAGCCAGCATACCCAAGGCATAGGCAGCGTAGTAAGCTGTCTGCCAACCATGAGGCCCTCCCTGCTCTAGCACCTTGTCAATGAAGGCTGCGTCGTTCCGTAAGATTCCTGCTTTGAGAAGCCAACCCATGGCCGCATGTGGGCGGTAAGATAGACCACTAAAATTCAAGAACAGGTCGCCCAAAAGCGGGCCAATATCCAACCCTGCCTGGTGGCACCCAATCAATCCCGGCAACACATCAAACACCTCCGAATCGGCAGAAAAGGAAGCCAAAGCTTGCTCAGGGTCGGCTTTTCCCAGCTGTAAAAAGTAGTCCCGTTGGATATAGTCAAAGAGTTCAATTTCTACCCGCAGGGTATCATGCAGGGCTTGCGCTTGCTGGATATCTACCCGCGCCAAACGGCATAGCTCTATGCGCTGCCAATTTTCGCTGGAAGGGCCCTCTTGGAGCTCGCTGCCCAGCTTCTCCCACGCATAAGTTAATTCCTTCACCTCCTGGCCAGCATCCATCGCCTTCAATACCGCAAAGCCCAGCATGTCAGCTTTACCCGCTTCTTGGGGCTCCTTTTCCAAAAGGGCGGAAAGCAGGTCTGTAGCCCCAATTCGCGCCAGCGCCTGTACCAAGGGGTAATTTGCTGGATAGTTTTTTTCTAACAGGAATCCGGCCACCGCCTGAGGATGATTCGAAACAAAAAGGGGTTCTATGTTTCTCAGCAATCTCCCTTTTTTGACCTCGCTGGTCTGGCTACGCACCTCCTCAAAGGCGCGCTCAAAATCACCCTGCACCGCAAACCGAACCATCTGGGCCATGCTGTGGCGGCTCTGATTCCTAAATTCTGGCAACATTTGATCCCCCTCAACGGCTACCCACAGGGCTTCTAAAAAGAGGAGATCCTCATAGTCACCTGGAGGTTTCCTGCTGAAATGCTCCAAGACCTGCCTCGCCACCACCTGCGGATCAGTTTCTCTCTGCCCA
Organism: Bacteroidota bacterium; assembly: GCA_038525885.1. Taxonomy (GTDB): domain Bacteria; phylum Bacteroidota; class Bacteroidia; order Cytophagales; family Cyclobacteriaceae; genus DMST01. The sequence continues at coordinate 9,519 of JBCBHI010000067.1, read as the reverse complement.
TCGTCTGGTTCTGGGATGGGCTCATTGAATACCACCACCGGCTCTGGGAGTTCTATATCTATAGGTTCCGAATCCCTTTCTTTGCTGGGTTCCTTAGGCGGAGGTTCCGCCTTTGATGCCTCTCTTTCGGTTTGAGAGGTCTCTTTGGATTTACTTTTACCCGAAAGCCAGCTGAAAAAGCCCATGGTTTAGTCTTTGGTTGATGGTTGGCTATTCTATACTCCTAGTCTATCTCAAGATATTCGGATTTGCCCCCAGACAAATCTCCATTGAGCCAGTTCCAAGTAAACTTCAATTGCAGTTTGCCGCTGGCGTCTTCAGTTATTTCTCCTTCTGACTGCCCCACTTTCAATTCCTTGTCTTGGGTTAAACACTGAAAAAGCAGCTCAATTTTATCCTCTGCTACCTTTTTGCCCACTATGGAACCTTCCAAGATGGCGCCGCCCTGGTAGGTCCCCGTGATCACTTCACCCTGCTGGAAGTAATGGAAAACTGTTTCGCTTCCCGATAGCCCACTTTCATTTTCAAGGGCCACAAACCGCTTATCGTGTAAATTCACTGCCTTTGATTTAATACATACTCTCTAGCAAGAATGAGCCTTACAATCCACTCATTTACAATGCTTTGCAACACCAGTGGTAAGACGACTCTAAGTCGTCCCACCACGGGGGGGAGGGGTCCGACCGGGTCGCGCCCGACCGCTATCTTCACAACGCAGAAAGCGGTCGGACCCCTGCAAGGCTCGTCCCCTTATTTTGTATAACGCCACACGGCATTAATTCTACCAAGGTCGGCAATATATAGGCTATACCGCTACCCCTTGTGTTAAAAATCACAACCCTACATGAACAGCTACACATGGTACCCCAAACCTGCATAGCATAGGGGAAACTCCTACCTTTGTAGCATGCCCCTGAAGTACACCCGGAAAGAAGAGCGGGAGCCCCGCAATACGGAACAAGCGCAACCCAACAATCCGCTGCACGGTATGAAGTTGGCGGACATCGTGACGCAGCTCTCGGAGCACTACGGCTGGGAAGGGCTAGGCCAACGGATCAAAATCAATTGCTTCCTCAAGGACCCATCGGTCAAGTCGAGCCTCAAATTTCTGAGGAAAACCCCTTGGGCCCGGGAGAAGGTGGAGCAGCTGTGGGTGAGAACTTTCCGCTGAGAAGTGAGAAGCCAGAAGTGGGAAGCGAGAAGAAAAGAAAGAATACAGAAAACGCCTTCGGCGGCCCTTCGGGCCAGAAAACAGAATACAGAAGCTTTTCGGAACCCACTTGAAACAGTAGGGGACGCAAATAATCCCTCTGTGTGCCCTGCGCAAACCTCTGCGACTCTGCGAGAACCCCAAACTACCACCAATGAGGAGGTTTAGCTGAAAAGCCAAGCACCAGAACTAGCTCATAATACCTACCTTTGCCCACTCCCATCCTCGTTTTTCCCCACCGTATGCCCATCAAAAACCAACAGGACATTTTAGCCAAGCTCAACATAGAGCAGCTGAATCCCATGCAGGAGGCCACTGCCGCTGCGCTTTCTACGGCCGACCACCTGGTGCTATTGTCCCCTACGGGCACGGGCAAAACCATCGCATTTCTGTTGCCCATTCTGGAGAGCCTGGACCCCGAGTCTACGGAAATCCAGGCGTTGATTTTGGTGCCCTCCCGCGAGCTGGCTATCCAAATAGAAACGGTGCTGCGTGAGATGGGCACGGGCTACAAGGTGAACTCGGTATACGGTGGCATACCTGCTACCAAGGACAAAATGGCGCTGAAACACCGCCCCGCCATCCTCATTGGTACGCCGGGCCGGGTATCGGACCACATCCATTACGAGAACTTCTCTACCGAGAGCATCCGGACCCTGGTACTGGATGAGTTTGACAAAAGCCTGGAAATAGGTTTTGAGGAGCAGATGCGAGACATTTTGCAGGCACTGCCCCACGTGAAGCGGCGCATTCTTACCTCCGCTACCCAAGGGGTGAAAATCCCTTTCTTCGTAGGACTCCGCAACCATGCTACGATCAATCACCTGGACCAAGCCAGTTCACAGCTGGCCATCAAACGCATCCTATCTCCTGAGAAGGATAAGCTGGATACGCTGGTGGCGGCCCTTCGCCACATTGGCAACCAACCCGGCATAGTCTTTTGTAACTACAAGGATACCATCCAGCGCGTAAGCGGGCATTTGGAGAGGCAGGGTATCGCAAACGGCTGCTTCTACGGCGGTATGGAACAGATAGACCGGGAGCGGGCCCTGGTCAAGTTCCGCAACGGTACCCACCGGCTCATCATTGCTACGGACCTAGCCGCCCGGGGGCTGGACATCCCCGAGCTGGGTTTCATCCTGCACTACCAGCTACCTCACCGTGGTGAGGAGTTTACACACCGCAACGGCCGTACGGCCCGGATGCACGCCCAAGGCACCGCCTACGTGCTGCAGTGGGAGAAGGAGCCGCTACCGGATTTCATCCCCGAAGCTGAGGTTGAGGAATTGGAAACCGCAGATACACCCGCCCCTTCGCCTTGGAGAACGCTCTATATTTCCGGGGGTCGCAAGGACAAAATCTCCAAAGGGGACATTGCGGGGGCTTTCATGAAACAAGCCCAACTCACCAAGGAGGAGTTGGGCGTCATTGAGCTGAAGCAGGACTGTGCCTTTGTGGCGGTACAAGCCAGCAAGGTAAAAGAGGCCGTGGCGGGAGTAAACAATACCCGGCTGAAGAAAAAGAAGGTGCGCGTGGCGGAAGTATAACGGCACCCTTCGGGGCAGTAGGTGAGACGGGCACTGCTAGTGAAAGCCTGGAAACCAGTGTATATTGAAAGGAGGCAAGGGTACTTGCCTATACTAGTCCCGTAGCTTCTGATGAACCTATCTACCAAACAACTCCTCACCCTGGGGGTCATTGCAGAAATAGCCATTTGGGTGGTTTCCTATTTCCTGACCGACTCCTTAAATGAAACCTTCCGGCTAGCCGCTCGGTTTTCCGGCCGCCTGTCTGCCGTGGTGTTTCTATTCACCTTCTACACCTACGCTAAGGCATACCGAGCCGCAGAGAAACCGCAGGTACAGAAGCTGGTTACCCTCTTTGCGGTACTGCACGTCATCCACTGGGGATTTCTGGCTACCAACGTGTACTTAAACGACATCCCGCTAGAAACCCACAAATTGATTGGTGGTGGGCTAGCCTACCTGATGATCGTGGTAGCTCCTTTCCGATTGCTACGGCTCAAACCCGCCCTGCAGCTGGTCTATTTCTACTACGTGACGCTCATCATGAGCATGACCTATGTGGCCCGCATAAAAGGGGAATTTCTAGGAGTAGAGCCCTATTGGTGGCACTATACCATGCTGGGCACATTTGTGATTTGCGCCGTCCTTTTTGGCCGGCTAATGTATAGCGCCAAACCATGAGAACGTACCACGAAGCCGACCTGGCGCATTGGGAAACTTTGGCGGTCTATCGGCTGGTAATAACAGATCCTCAAGCCTTTGTCCGAAATCTGCTCGGTTGCTTACCAGTGGGTACGCGGGTCAGTATAGAAGGAGAGCTAAGCTCAAAGATCAAGCCTACCCTCCAGCCGAGCCTTGAAGAAACCCAGCAGCTGAAACGGAATACCCTGGCCCCGGAAATGGACTTTTGGGTTTTCCGTCTGGATGAGAAATCCCTGCGCTATTTGCAACAAGAGCTGGTACCGCTAATCGGTAATGGAGATGCGGTACTGCACCTGCTGGCCGAATATCAGAGCAAACTGTTGTTTGGTGCCCATGACAAGTTTGACGAGGAAAGCACCCACATCGCCTGCGGGGCCTCTATCCCTGTTTCCTTGCTGGAGGAACAACGACAGCTAACTACCCTACATACCTATCAGCCGTTGCCCCTGGCGAAGAACCCGACTTAATCAGCGCCCCTCTTCCAGCCCATAGGTTCGGGATTATATATCAGAACACCTCCTCCTTTTCCCGAACGATTGGGCCATCTCGCCCCCCTTCCTTTGCTTCTGAAAACAAGAAATTCACATGGAAGCAAAGCAACTTACCCCACCTACCTATCCTGGGTCCCCTACCCTATCCCCAATGCCCCCCACAACCCGCCGCCTAGCCATGGCGCGGTGGACGGGGGTAGGCTACCTTATCATCTTCCTTTCCGGGTTTTATGGCAACTTCTACGTGCTCCAAAGCCTGGTGGTAGCCGGAGATGCTCCTGCTACGCTAGCCAACCTGCTACAAAACCCTGGCACCTACCGGGCAGGGGTGGCGGCTTTCCTGATAATGGTACTGGCAGACCTGGTACTGGCCTGGCCGCTATTCCAGCTATTGCAGGATGCCCACCCCAAAATGGCCTTCACCTCCTCCCTACTCAGAGTCCTCAATGCCGGGTTCTTTTTCGCAGCCCTCACCTACCTGTTCAGCATCAGCAAGGCCTTGTCCACCCACAGCCCCGAGGCCTCTCACATCATGGCCGCTCTAGACCAGTTCAACCGGGTATGGACCTGGGGGCTATTGGTCTTTGGAGTCCACCTGTTGCTATTGGGCAGCTTACTTTATCGCTCAGCTTCCTTTCCTCGTCTACTGGGTATCCTGATTGGCATCGCGGGCCTAGGCTATCTGGTAGACTGCTCTGCCCAGCTATGGATGCCCCAATATGCCGCTTACCAATCGGTATTTGAGATAGCCGTGGTCATCCCCGGGGTGATCGGAGAGTTCTCTCTCACGCTTTGGCTCTTGATTAAGGGAATCTCCAAGGATTGATATAACTTTCCCATACATGAGGTAATGGTTACTTGCTACATGATGTATGTGCCATGCCTCCGTTGACGGTGCGCAGGGACTGCACCACCTTGATACCTCAATCACGGTAGGTGCAGACCCGGTAGCTCATTCCATAATGACCATTCATGTCCTCCCCCATCAAAAACATACGATTTCAACAACGGAAGGGCAGCAAGTCTTTTTTTGACTTATTGACCCTGCGGGATATTCTCACCTTAAAACCCAAAGACCACAGCCAGTTCGAGAATCACCGTGTTACCTTTTACGTCCTCATCTTCATCACGGAGGGGGTAGGTACCCACAGCATCAACTTTCAGAACTACTCTTATGAGCGGGGCACCGCTCTGGCCATTGGCTCGGACAATATTCACAAGTTTTATCCTACGGAAGCAGAGGGCTGGTTGCTGGTGTTTACGGAAGATTTCATTATCCAATACGTAAGCGAGGAACACGCCACCAAAATCTTCCAATTGTTCAATGAACAACTAGTTTCTCCCAAGCAACAGCTAGCTGAGGCGCCCTTCACCCAAATACTCACTTACATTGAGGCCATTCAGAGGGAATACCAGGATATCAAAGATGATTTCTCCTGGGAAATGATCCGCAGCTGGCTGCAGATCATTTTTACCCAGTTACTTCGGATTAAATCTTCAGAGAACGAAGTGTTGGGCCAGACTCAGTATTTAGGCCAATTTTTGAAATTTCAGGAGCTGGTAGAGTCGCATGGCCAGGAATATAAAACCGTAGCGTACTACGCGGAGCAATTGCACATCACCCCACGTACTCTCAATAACATCACGCATAGCATCGTCCACAAATCGGCCAAAGCCGTCATTAGCGATATCCTTATCACCAAGATCAAGCGATACCTGATCAATTCTGATTTCAACGTTACTCAAATCGCCTACGAGATGGGGTTCCGCGATGCCTCTCACTTGTTTAAATTTTTCAAGAAGAATACCCAGCTTTCCCCAAAGAAATTCCAAGAACTCTTCAAATAAGATCGGCTATCGCCGATAATGCTACCAGCCTAAATTTCCGATTTATACATACTTATTACCACTTTATACTCTTTTTCAGCCAGTCAATTTCTCATTTTTGCATAGTAAATAGTTGCAAAACCCAAGCGATACGGTATGAGAATTTTATTAATAGTGGGAATATTATCTGCAGCTCTGGCTAGTGGATGTAGTCCTTCGGAAGCCAGTCAAAACAACACCCCACCCCTGCAAGAGGGAGCGTCCACTATGGAGGTGGCTAGCCGCTTTATGCAGGCCATGGGCCAGGGAGATATGGAAACGATGGCCAGCCTGATGGATGACCTAATGGTCTGGCACAATGAGGGAGACAAGGCCATGCCTTGGATTGGGCCATGGAAGGGAAAAGATGAGATTTTGGAGACCTTCTTCCCGCTGTTTGGGGAGAACTTTCAAACGACCAAGTGGGAAACAGAAGATGCCCTGGCTCAGGGCGATGTAGCCGTGTTTTTTGGTAAAATGAAGGGGATCACCACCAAGTCCGGTGAGGAAACCGGGGAGTTCACCTTCGCCCTGCGGGTAAAGGTAAAGGACGGCAAAATTGTGCTCTGGAACTGGCTGGAGGATAGCTACGAGGTTTCTCAAAAATACCATGCCCAATAGGGCGCCCTGGCAAGCCTTTCAGCTTGACTGAATATACTCACTTTTGACTCTAACACAGATAGCAATGAAAGAAATGGAATTCATAAAAAATGGTGAAGGTGAAAACTATAACTACGCCCAAGACCATTGTTTCGTCAAACTCTCCTCCCGCCAAACTAACGGGGAGTTATGTTTTGTAGAGGACACCTTGAAGCCCGGATTCTTTTTAGGCCGGCACCATCACAAGATCATGACCGAGGTTTTCTACATTCTGGAGGGGGAAGTGGAATTGATATTTGATGACCAAACGCTGGTACTCAAGCCCGGTGATACGGTAACCGTACCCCCTCACGTATGGCATGCTGCCAGCTGCAACGAGGGAGGTAAAATGCTCACTATCTTCAAGAACGGGCAATTTGACTTGTATCTGGAACGGCTCTCTCAAATGAAAGAGGTGGACTTTGCCAATGCCGACCTGATGAAACAGGTCTCCGCTGAGTTTGACATTTACGAAGGGTGAAGGTAGCCAACGCTACTAGGCATATAGCCGCGCGCCTCACACAAAATGAGAGGATGATCTCGTGGTGGGACGACTACATGTCGTCTTACCACTGATTTTGCAAAACACTGTAAATGGGTGGATTGCAAAACTCTCATTGGTAGAGTAAAGAGAAAGAAGGGGTTCTTGGTTGGGAGTTTCTTCTCTTTCAAAAATCACCTCTCTCCAAGTTATAGGTAGTCCCGAGCTCCATGGAGAATTCTCAAAACCACTATAGTATCTGGCGAATAAATACGATACATAATTCTATACCCATAAAGAATTAGTTCTCTAAAATCTTCATGATTATAGCGCGGAACTTTCCGTCCTAAATGTGGGTGAGTTTTGAGTTGTTCCAACCGATCAAAAACCTGATCCCCAAATTCTTGAGCATACCGAACAGAATCCTCGGCGATGAAATCGGTTATCTCATCCAAGTCCTTCCAAGCAAGCTCTGTTAGGACTATTTCGACCACTTTTGGCGCATTCGAGACCGTGCCTCGTCCAAACTAAGAACGGCACCTGCTTTCACTTGCTGTTCTGCCTCAGCAATCATTTCTCGCTCACGGATGGCTTCCACTAGTTGTTCCGCAGAAAAGGATTCCGGGAACTGTTCCAGCGTTTCCATTACTTGGGCCTTTGTCATATACCAAAGATAACGATTATTCAAAAGGATTGGGTTGTAGCCACTCCCGCCAATCAGACTAATCAAGAAAAAATACCCCCTTTTACCTGGGAGAAACTGTGCTTCATTACCTTACCTTAAGGGTGGCATACCTCAATCACTATACCTTCACCCATTTTTGGTGGTTTTCGTTATCATTGATTAGACACGTAGCTTCTACTTTTTTTAACGGGTGGTGACAAATCCACGCAACGTAAGGACATAGAAAAGGCAAAAGAACTGTGGGAGAAGCATAAAAAGGAACTAGAAGATGGCGACTGATAACCTCACCAAATTTGACATTGCGGAATACCTGGATGATGAATCCATGGTGGCAGAGTATTTAAATACGGTACTTGAAGAAGGATCCACCGAGGATATTCTCACTGCTATTGGACATGTAGCTAAAGCACAAGGTATGTCCAGAATTGCAGAAGAGACGGGTCTAAGCCGCCCTAGCCTTTACAAAGCATTGACTCCTGGGGCAAAACCTCAATTCGAAACAATCCTGAAAGTGTTAAAAGCCATTGGTGGCAACCTTAACATCCAAACCTATAAGTGACGTGTTATTTTAATCATCTGAAATTCATGTTTATGGAGGAAACGGGTCAGACCGCTATCTTCACAATGCAGATAGCGGTCTGACCCGTGATAGGCCAAAGTAGTTCAATTGACACATCCATCCTTCATCTGATGAGTACCTCTACCCTAGAACAGGTTTCTAACCCGAAACCGGAAAGTCTGGCCTTCCGAAAAAACGGCTTCCTCATTGGGGTACTCTTGATTTTAGTGCTCAATACCTTGAATTACCATTTGGCGTATAAAGGGGTCACTTGGTTCTCGGCCTACTTTTTCAGGACGTACTTCAACGATCTGGGCATGGGTTTGGCAGCCTGGAGCCTGGGATTCCCTATGATTCGCTGGGCACAAAGAAGGTACCTGACGGTCTCCTCATTGGCTATCCGTTTCCTGGTTCAGTTGGGCCTGGTAGGCCTTACCAACCTGGTCATCATCATCCTATGGACGGAGCTGACCTCTGAAGCCATCAACGGCCACCCGGTACAGCCTCGGTTTTACTCGGACGTGATTCCGATCCTGATTTTGGAGGTGGTCATCTTTATGTTGCTCTACCTCTCCTTCGACCGGCAAGTGACTGCGGCTACCCCCCGGCAGCCCTTTTTGGAACTCACTTACCAGCAGGAGCAATGCCTAATTCCGCCTTCCCAGATCCTGTTCTTCACTGTACAGGACGGCGTAACCCGCGCCTATGATGGCAGCGAAAAATTCTATCTCTGCCGCCTGCCACTCCAAGCTCTGGAGGAGCAACTCGCCCCGGAGTTTTTCCGGCTCAATCGGCAGTACCTCATCCGGAAGGAAGCCGTAAGCTCCTACGAGAAGCTGGAGAACAAGAAGCTTGCGGCCAAGCTGGATACCGGACAGCAGCAGCGGGTGGTGACGGTATCCAGAACCAACGCCCCCAAATTCAAACAATGGCTGAAAGCCTAGGGTACCTTTCACCCTTTTTCCTGGTACCCTTCACCCCAATAGAGGGCTTACCTTGACCATAATCAAGGATACATGCGGGTTATTCGTAGAAAACCTCGCTGTACCCCATGCTAGCAAAATGGAAAGTATTTCTGGGTGGCCTAGCCCTTGCCTGGCTACCCACCACAGCCAGCCTTGCCCAATCCCCAGCCGAATTTTGGAGCCGCCATGCACTGGAACTACGCATTGGGATCCACCAGGTGGGCCTCCCCTTTTACCGGCTTTTCGTAGGACCCGCCAACTTATCCGTAGGCATGGCCTACACCCGTGCCTATGCCAAGGAAACCCGCCAAGCGGGTGGTTTCTACCAGAACCTGGCCCTCACCTGGCATACGAATGCCTATAGCTCCGGCAGCTTGGGGATAAGCACCACTACC
>JBCBHI010000066.1:0-12204 GCA_038525885.1 Bacteroidota bacterium | reverse complement strand
GTTTGCCTTAGCCCAGGGTGTCTTCCCCAAGTAGCGACCAAGAGGAAGAACCCGACCTAAGGGAAACGATGAACTGAGTGGGTTGTTGGTGCCGCCATGGAGCGTAGCCTGCGCTAAAACACCATGATGTGGGACCACAACCACGGCAGGAACTGCCGTCCTATTCCCTCCCTCCTATCTTCAGAAAATAAAGCTCAGGCTGATGCCCTCCACTTCAGCCGAACCTACAGGGCACATCACGAAATAGTACTATAACCAGCTTAAGTTTCAAAATTTTATTCCGCAATAAGTCATTTTACCCTCATGTAATTTTGCAATGAACGGATTGCTGTTTAGCAATCCATGCAAACGATTGCTTTTTGCATTATATTGGTCAACCAGTTTTTGGTCAACCAGTTTTTGGTCAACTAGATATTGGTTGATCAAAAAGTACAATCACAATACACCTAAATACCACTCATAATGAGACGAAAACCACACATGCGGCCCTTGGCCGAGGCGAGCCTATGCGCCTATTTGGGTAAAAGGCTACTGAAGCATTCCCTTGCCAAGGGGGTATTGCTAATCGGGATCTATTTATCGGCTACGGCCAGCCTTCTGGCGGCCAACTTTACGGTAAGCTCCGCAAGCCAATTCAATGCCTTGAACCTGTCTCCGGGTGACGTAGTCACCTGGACGGACGGAACCTACAGTGCCAATCAACGGATCAGTTTCACGGCCAACGGCACGGCTAACAACCCGATCATCCTGAAGGCAGAGACGCCTGGTGGCGTAATCTTCACGGGAGAGACCACTATGGACATCTCAGGTGACTACGTCATCATTGAAGGCTTTTACTGGAATGGCGGGGCGGGCACAAACAATCACGTGCAGTTCCGAAAGGGCTCTACGTACGCCAACCATTCCACTATTCGGAATTGTGCCTTCAACAACCTGACGCCCGATGGCACGGCCAAGCACCGGTGGGTGGTGCTATATGGCACCAACAACGTGGTGGAGAACTGCTCCTTTCTGAATAAGAATAGCCCCGGGGCCCTGGTGCTGGTAGAGTTGGAATACAATGACTTCAATCCGGTGGGGCACCAGATCCGGAACAACTACTTCTACAACTATGTAAAAAGACCCTCTGGCACTACCCACGCAGGGGATAGCGAAACGATACGCGTGGGTACGAGTGAATTTCAAAACAAAAGTGCCAGCACTACCGTGGAGGGGAATTACTTCCATAAGGCGGATGGTGAAAATGAAATTATCACCAACAAAAGCGCCAACAATGTGTATCGAAACAACACCTTCAGGAGGTGTAGAGGCTCCCTAGTGTTGCGGCACGGTGCCAGCGCCACGGTAGAGGGCAACTACTTCCTGGGCGAGAATGTGGAAGGCACCGGTGGCATTCGTATATCCGACAGCTATCACACCATTACGAACAACTACATCCAGGATGTGGTAAGTACGGGGGACAAATGGAACAACCCCATCACCCTAGTAGGCGGTTCGGCTACCTCAGGTGGCACCTCGAATGGGTACCAAAAGGTGGATGACATTCTGGTAGCGTTTAACACCATATACAATTCGGAGTCGCCCATCTTTTACAACGACCGGTCTAGCTATGACCCCCGTGGGGTACTGGCCTACAATGCCATTTACACTACGCAATCCAACATTGTAACCGGGGACATTTCCGGCACGGGCCAGGGAATGACCTATACCGGGAATATTGCTGGCGGGGCTACCATTGGCATATCCGACACGGGTATTACTAGTGCTAATGCCAACTTCTCTGCCAGTGGCGAAGTCTTCAAGCCCAGCAGTACGGGCCCTGCGGCCAATGCGGCCGGGAGTGCTTACAGTGCCACGGTGAATGTGGATATAGAGGGGCGGACCCGCCCCAACAGCAATATGGATGTGGGGGCCCATGAGGTTTCCGGAGGAAGTGGCACGGCGGTAAATGCCCCCATCACCGATAGCCAGGTTGGTACGGATGTGGGCGCATGCTTTGTGAATGCCACGGGGGGCGGCATCACGTGCTCCGGGGGCTCTTCTGAGAACTTGTCGGTTTCCTCCATCAGTGACTTCTCTTCTTCGGCAGGTAGCAAAACGGCCACCATATCTTCCAACGTGAGTTGGACGGTGACCGACAACCAATCCTGGATAAGCGTGAGCCCTACTTCTGGCTCCAACAACGGAAGCATCAGCATCACGGTAACCGCCAATACCGGAAGCGCCGACCGCTCCGGTACGGTTACAGTATCGGGCGGCTCCCTGACCCGAACCCTGAGCGTAACGCAAGCAGGTGTGGCGGCCAACGTACCTGTGACTGGCGTAAGCCTCTCTCCGTCCACCGTTACAGTGGGCGTAGGCAGTACGGCCCAGTTGTCCCCGACGGTGTCACCGTCCAACGCTACGGACCCCAGTGTGAGCTATAGCAGCAGCAATACCTCTGTGGCCACGGTGGACGCCAGCGGCTTGGTAAGCGGCTTGGCCGCGGGCAACGCTACCATTACCGTCACCACCACCGACGGTGGGTTTACCAGCACTGCCGCTGTCACGGTAGCGGCTCCCTCTACGGGCACCAACCTCGCCCTCAACAAATCGGTAACCACCACGGGAACGGCGGACGGTAGCAACGTAGGGGCCAACCTAGTCGATGGATCGACGGCTACCCGGTGGTCTTCTTCCGGCTTCCCAAAATCAGCCACCGTAGACCTGGGTGCCGTGTTTAGTTTGAGCAGTACCGAGGTGATTTGCTACAACGACCGAGCCTACCAATATACCGTGGAAGTGGCCACTACCTCAGGAGGCACCTACACGCAAATTGTCGACCGAAGCGGAAACACCACACCCGGCACGGCGACGAGCCCCATCATTGATAATTTCTCCGCCGTAGACGGTAGGTACGTACGGATCACCGTATCAGGAGCCTCAGGCTACTCCGGTAGCTGGGTAAGCCTCATCGAGTTTAGGGTATTTGGCGAAGAGGCTAACAGCAACGTTCCGGTGACGGGCGTGTCCTTATCTCCGGCTACGGCCTCTTTGACGGTGGGCGATACGCAGGCCTTGTCTGCCACCGTAAATCCCTCCAATGCCACCAACCCAAGTGTGAGCTACAGCAGCAGCAATCCATCGGTGGCCACAGTAGACGCCAGTGGCGTGGTGAGCGCGGTGGCCGCGGGCTCGGCCACCATTACAGTAACGACGGCTGACGGCGGCTTTACGGACACCAGCGTGATCACGGTATCCAATCCCGCCCCTAGTCTCCCCTCCCCTTGGCTCACTACCGATGTGGGCAGCGTAGCCGCGGCCGGATCGGCCTCCTTATCCAGCGGGACGTTCTCCATCCAGGGGTCGGGGTCGGACATTTGGGGTACGGCGGATGAGTTCCGGTATGTTTACCAACCCATATCAGGCGATGTGACCGTTACGGCCAAGGTCTTGTCCGTACAAAACACACACCCTTGGGCCAAGTCCGGTGTGATGATTCGGGAGAGTCTGGATGCAGGATCTAAGCATGCCATTACGGTCATCACGCCCGGCCAAGGAGCGTCCTTTCAGCGGCGGGTTACCACCAACAATTCTAGCTCTCAAACGACAACTCCCGGGTTGTCCGCTCCCTATTGGGTGCGCCTACAACGATCCGGCAATACACTCACCAGCTCCGTTTCTTCGGATGGTTCTACCTGGACGACCTTGGGATCAGAAACGATCACCCTGGGCACCAATGTGTTGGTAGGCCTGGCCGTTACTTCCCATGCCGACGGTTTACTATGTTCCTCTAGCCTGGACAATGTATCGGTGAGCACCCTAACTACTACGGTATCGAATGTGGCCTTGAACAAATCGGTAAGTACCACCAGTGAGCAGTCCACTAACCCTGGCACCAATCTAGTGGACGACAATGCCGACTCGCGCTGGTCCGCCTCCGGGTTTCCTCAGTCGGCGGTGATTGATTTGGGGTCCAACTACGAGATCAGTAGCACCGAAGTCATTTGCCACGACGACCGCGCGTATCAATACGTGATTGAGGCGGCTACCAACTCGGGAGGGCCTTTCACGCAGATTGTCAACCGAAGCAGCAATACCACTAGCGGAACGAATAGTTCGCCGATATCCGATGCCTTTTCCTCGGTTACCGCTCGGTACGTCAGGATTACGGTTTCGGGAGCCAGCGGCTATAGCGGCACCTGGGTGAGCTTGGACGAACTGCGGGTGTTTGGCTACCCCGCACCGCCTTCCATCGTCACCTCCACCGCGTCTACTTTCTCGGGTGCCCAGGGTGAGTTAGCCCTTCCCCCGCACGGCATCAGCCTCTATCCGAACCCCACCACGGAACGGGTCACGCTGAAGGGAATCAGGGACTACCAGACCCTTACCGTATTGGACCCATTGGGAAGGCAAATCATCCATCGTCCCACGCGGGGTGCAGCTGATACGATCATCGATCTGTCCGCATTTCCCTCGGGCCTCTATATTTTCAAACTATCTGGTCAGGATCACACCAGTATCCATAGAGTGTTGAAGGAATAAGCACGGAGACTGAAATTTGTCTATTTGTACTCAAAGAGGCTGTCCCCAAAGGATTGCCTCTTTTATTTAGAAGGCTTCGCTTACGGAAACCCAGACATAGTCAGAGAAAAGAGTGTGGAAACTCCCCTCCTTATGTCAAGGAGGGGTGCCGAAGGCGGCTGGGCCGGCACACCGGGTGGTTTGAGACTTATCATGCAGTAACTCCCCGGTTGTCGGTGTTTAAGCGAAGCGTCACAGGGACGTCTGCCACCTACACCGTTGAGCACCCTTTCCTCCGATGGAGAGTAATCTTGGTGCAAAACGTAGATAAACTATCCGTGCTATACCTAACGACAGACCACAAAGCAACCTTTTTCGAAAGCATAGCGTTAAAATGACTAGGTAGTCACAATACTGATTTGACGATAAATTAAACAGCCAATATTTTTTTGACCGATACATGACCATCCAGTCACATGAAATAAAACATACTATGGAAAAGAAGATTTGTCTTATCACCGGAGCCAATGCGGGCATTGGTAAAGCCGCCGCCATTCAGCTGGCCCAAGTAGGCCATCACGTTATTCTGGGTTGCCGCAACCCCCAGCGTGGACAACAAGCGCTGGAGAGCGTACGGGCAGAATCTGGCTCCGCAGATGTCTCCTTGTTGGTCTTAGATATGGCTAGCCAAACCTCCATTATGAACGCTGCCCAGCAAGTACTACAAGACCACAGTTGCTTAGATGTATTGATTCACAATGCGGCGGCTTTTGATATTTCGCAGAAAGAAAAACAGCTAACCCCGGAGGGGATTGAATCCGTATGGGCGACCAATCATATAGGCCCTGTGTTGCTCACCGAAGCCCTGCTTCCTGCACTGAAACGATCGTCTCAGGGAAGAATCATTATGATCACTTCCAAGGGCCTGATGATGCACCCTCGCTTGAAAGTGGACTTGGAAGACCCTGAGTTTTCTCACCGAAAGTTCTCTGTACCGGCTGCGTATTACCAGTCCAAGCTGGCACAGGTGATGTACACCTACTGGCTAGCAAACGAGCTAGCAGCAACCGCCATCACGGTGAATGCCATTCGGGTTACCAATGTGAAGGTGGACGTGAGTAGGTATCCTGATCTGGGCTGGTTAGCCAAAGCGGCGTACTCCCTCAAAAGTCGATTTTCCATCTCCCCGGAAGAAATGGCCGAAACCTACACCTTCCTGGCTACTGATCCTTCGCTGGCTACCGTAACCGGGGGGTATTTCGATGAAAACCAAAAGCAGGTTTCGGCAGGAAAGTATGCGGCCTCCCCCAGCGCGCAGGAACAGCTGATGGAATTGACCGAGAGGTATCCAAGGCATACGGTGCAGTTGTAAGGGTTAGACTTCACTCATGCTTGGTGCTCAGAACGCGAAAGCGGTATCAAATAAGGCCCTCAAAAAGTACCTGACCTAAATGCTCGAAGCTGAGTGCCTGGCCTGCCGCTTCGGTGCCGTTCATCTCGATGGTGGTACCTTGAAGGGAACGCTAGATCGAGGGGTATTCCCCAAAAGCCTTACCATTTTCAATGGGAATTCGTTACTTGATAGTATGGGTACGCTAGCAATATCGAAACATCCATTGGTTGATCTGGTCGATTCCATCGAAGATGAGCAACTCGCTGCGTTCTTAACACGAAGCGCCAAGGAGAAAACAATACCCAGTGCTTCAAGAGGTCGCATTGAGCAGCTACCCCCAGAAGCCAAAGAGGAGTTTGAACAAAGCTATACGGAAAGTTTCGATCTTCAACCGCTTATTTCAAGACAGGACTTTGAAACCCACTTAGGCACATGGGACGAGAAGTCTTCGTAACTGTACGGACTCAAAGAGGTCTAAATCATATTCCCGAATCCATTGCTTCACAAATTTGGCCCTGCAGCGGTTCGAAATCTGAAACAATGCATCCGTTCATTCTTCGACGTGCTGGATACATTCCCGACCATAAGACGACCAGAACATGCAGAAAAGGGATTTGCATCCACCAAAGGCATGTTGACAATTCAAGGTTTCCTATGATTCATAAAATCTGGTTATAGATTATTCGAAAAATGAAAATAGAAGAAATAGAGAATTTAATGGACAAATTCTACGACCTGGACTCAGATGTGGAGGATCAGATTTTTGAAGAACTTTTGAAATTTGCAAATAATGACAAAGAAGGTTTTATAAATTATGTAAACGCCCAGAAATTAGATAATGATTCCTATCGGCCTATTATCTACCAAGCATTAATGGAAAATGCAGTTGGTTGGGAGGATTTTTTGCTAGATCAGATAAAATTTATCATGGAAGCATCTGAATCAGGGGGCAAAGATGCCACTGATGAAATTTCAAATATTTTTTATTTAGTAAACATAAAGGATTTGGCAAAATCATTTTACACTGCAGGAATAGACTACTTAGAACCGAAATTGAATTCAAGGAACATAGCAGTAAGGAAGGCTGCCCTCGAATACATTGTAGATTTACATTTTGGTGGAAATATTACTATGAAACCAAAACTGAAAAATGAACTTCAAACTCAACTGAAGGATCAAATATACACAGTAAGGCTATCTGCTTACTTAAATTTAAAAACCGGAAAACTGTTACCAGCTGGATACAAACAAAGTATTATTGATAAAATAAGATATTTATTAAGTTCAGATTATAGAACCTATAGGAAAATAAAGAAAATGGGAGAGGAAATAGCTGACCAGGCAATGAAAAACGATCTATAACTGAAAGCGATGACAGCTTATTTCTACTTCCTCTAGAGGTTCTGCATGCCATTCTCTGTAAACCATGGCTCCACCTGAACTAACTCTCAAAAACAGTCTGTTTTTAAAACCGAATTCGACTCAGAAAAGCCAAATCAAGTGGCTAATACTCCCTGTAAGACGCCCTATCCATTTCCATCCTCGCAAAACCTCCCCCCCCAATCCAAAAGGACTGCGGGTTAGTCCTTTACGCTATGAAAGGCTAAGATCAACGTAGAGCGAGTCTCCTGATTTACAGAAGGATACGCCCTACGTCTCGTTTATTCCTTCACCAAAAACTTGAGGGCTTGTATTGGGTCACCTTGGGTCGCCTTGGGTGAGTTGGAGGAGGTATAGGACCTATTTTAGTAAGCTGAAAAGGATCCACAGCCTATAGATTATACAGCGTATCCTTCGCGCCAGCGTTGCTAACTCATATTACTCGGTGTACCTCCACCAACCGTCAACATAGCAGTAGCACAGTAAATGGAAGCTGCAGGCACACTCCTTAGGTACCCTGACTAGGGTCCAGCGGAAACGAAAACCAGGTCTGTCCTAAGTCGAAGGTAAGCTCAATGGGTTTATGATCGGCTTGTGTTATACAAACCCGGCTGTAGCCAGCGCAAAGTGGGCAATAACTCTCCTCCTTATCAAAAGGAGGAGTGCCCAGAGGGCGAGGTGGTTTATTCTTTATCTCAATTTAACCTCCGGAAATGCCAGAATAACTGCTTGCAGTTTTCACCATTTTCGAGGTGCAAGCCTAGCGTCACCGGGTCGCCTGCCGCCGACCACTTAACACCCAAGACCCTAGGACTCCTCAAGTCCCGTCGCTAGGAGCCAGTGGAAACGAAAACCAGGTCCGTCCTAAGTCAAGAGTAAGCTCAATGGGTTTATAATCGGCTTGAGTTTCATCAACTACAGGCTTACCACTCCCGTAGTTCTTCATGTACTCATGCGAAGACCCCACGTTCACCATCACCCGCAGGCGTGAGCCTTGGGCAATTTTCCGGCCCATCCAAAAGCTATCCTTCAGCAGGAGCGTAACGGGCTGGCCGGGAGTCAACAGTTGACGGGTAGTTTTGTCTTCTACAAAGCTGAGCCGCTCCCGATCTATACTAAGACGCACCACCTGATCATCGGCCGTTACTTCATACCAGGTTACAATGAGGTCGGCATCTTTTACATTCGGGGTTAGGGTGATTTGCGACGTGGGTGCACCCGAAAACACACGGTCTTCGGTAAGAGGAGCGGATTCCCACACCAGTCCGTCTTCTAATGCCGTACGCAAAAAGTCAGTATCCGCGTATAGTGTGTTGGCGATGTTATCGTCGTCAAACTTGTTAGGAGCAAACGTCTCGGTGAGCACTACCGTGCCTGACACCGGTGCCTCACCCAACGCGCCCAGCGTACCGACTTCCATGGCCTGAGGGTATACCTTCAGGCTGTCCTGCATGGCCGATACATCGGGCAGATGCTGCCACCCTTCGTCCATGACGTAGAGGTTCACCCGGTCTTTGAGCAAGGCAGGTTTTGGGCCGTCGCGCATAATGTAATCAAACCATTGGTAGGCCAGGTCGGGTACATCCACGGAGCCCTCGCGGGGCAGATGCAAGCCTGCCACAACTCGGTGCTGGCTATTGGCCGCCCCGCCGTGGGTCCAAGGTCCCATAAGCAAGTAATGGTTTTGCACCACTTCAGGAGCACCGTGGGCCTCATGCATGCGGTAGTAGTGCAGCGCTCCCAGCTGGTCATCATCGTAGTAGCCCGTTACGCTCAATATGGGTATGTCAATGGCAGCAAACTCCTCTGGACTCGATGCGGCCATATTCTGCCAGTAGGCATCGTATGCCGGGTGGTCTAACCAACGCTGATAGATGGCGTTTGGTACTCCATCAAGCACGTCCAACATGCGAAAGCTGGTGCCGCTTTCATAGTGTTCCCTATACAAATCCGTCCAATAGGTCCTATTCGTGAATTTCTCCAAATCGGTGTAGGGATTATTGGTCACATACTGAATCCATTGCAGCATATAATATATGAATACATTGTTCATCATGGGATAGTCAATCCCAATCCCTACCGATACCATGGGCACAACCGTTTTTAGGGCCGGATGGGGCTTCTTAAGCGCCGCCCATTGGGTAAACCCCAAGTAAGAACCGCCCATCATACCTACCTGTCCGTCACTCCAAGGCTGCTTACTCACCCAGTCAATCACATGGTAGTTGTCCTCCGCATCGTTCTCGAAAGGTACAAAGGTACCCTCGCCACCGCCCTTACCACGGGTATACACCATCACGGCCGCAAAACCTTTGGAAGCCGCCATTTGCATATAACTAAAATCGCTGATCAAGTCTGGGTAGCAGTTTATGACCAGTACCGTCGGTACGAGTCCATCCCGGTTCCGGGGTAGTATGGAAATTCCTGCCAGTTCCACACCATCGGGCATGGGTACCCGCACGTTCTTATCGATGACATACTCCGCTGCCTTGGCTGCTTTCACCAAGTCTCCAGTGTGGGGAAACAGTACTTCATACATTTTTAGGTTGGCGTAGGCATCCAAGAGCTCATCAATTTGCGGCCCTTTCAAGTTTCTCGAGGTTATGCGAGCGGTTTTCCGAACGGCATCGGCAAAGGCATCCTGGTACGTTTCGAGGGTCTGGTTCTCCAGGTCACGATAAAGCTGCCATTGCGATATGGGGTCCAAGGCCTCCTTTACCGCTTCGAAAACTGCCGGGATACAGTCGGCAGGGCTTACGCCTTGCTGCTCGGCTTGGTCCATCACCTGGGCGTACAGACTAGCATACTCCAAGAGACCCTCCGAGTTGGGGCGATTGAAATAATTATTGTAGGCTTTCTGGTAGGCATCCACGACTCTAATTGCTTCCGCATACTCATTCACACAGATGGCAACGGATACGTATTTGCTGAAATAATACGCGGGTCCATTCAGCGAATCCGTACTAAAATCGAGGGTTTTGGAGTACTGCTGCCAACGATCTTGAGCCAGGGCCTGTAGGGCGTTTTCATTCTCAAAAACAGCTATGGTATCGAGAATAGGCTTTTTGAGTTTGTCGGCTGCGAATTTAGTATAGGTACGTTGCGACGGATTAAAATCAAGCGTAGAACAGCTTAGGACCAACACCGGAATCAGGAATAAAAAGATACGCTTCATCATGACAGTATTTATCAGCGCGAAGAACGTATCGAACGCCTTGGATTCAAATCCGCCCAAAGGATTTTACCTTCGCTAATCTACGTTGCCTGGGCTGCAGGCGGTTAAGATCAGGTAACACTCCTGGGAGCCTCAAAGACACTGTCCTCGTGGTGCTCGTAATGGCTTGGGTCGCCATGGGGGTGCTGCTAGAGGTATAGACCTACATCTAGGTACTCAGAGGGCTTGATGGATTGGGCGAGGCCAATCACTGGTACTAAAAGGTGCTCCATATGGGTAAGCCCCACCACCACAAAAGCGACCAAAACCAGCCAGTCGGACCGCAGGGGTTGTCGGTTCGCAGGCGTCCCTGTGACGCTTCGCTTAAACACCGACAACGGCAGGCAGAGGATCTCCCCCAATTGCAGGATTCATTCCGCAGACTATCCAGAATCTCAGTAGAGACCCAATAGATGTCTTGTCGACTGGTATAGAGGAGGTACTTGCCATCGGGGTGACGTACGGGCATAGCGCATGCCTGGAGCGATGGACCACCTCGCCTATCTTTATAGTGGAGGTGCCTTCGCCATCTAGCGCACGAAAGTTGAAATACAGCCCGCCCTTGGCTGCGTTACCCCTCAATTTCCGCCTTCAGCTTTAGCGCAGTGGGAGCGTTAGGATCAAGCGCTAAGCTCTTGTTTAGGTAGTGCCGAGCCCTCCTACTCCTACCCAACGAATGGTAGGCCTGGGCTAAAGCTGCTTGGGCTTGGGCACTTTCAGGCAATAGTTCTGCCGAAAACTCCAACAGGGCGAGCCCCTTATGCTGCGCTACCTCGCCCAAATACCCCGCAAAAGCATAGCTGGCATACTCCTGCAGCAGCGATGAGTCTAGGGGATGCACCTAGGCCTTCATGAATCGGCGGGCCTCTTTTTTGTCCGAAAGGACAATGAGTTTGATCACCTCGAGGGTGTAGCTAGCCTCCGTCCAAGACCTTTCCACCGCTTCTTTACCCATTAGCTTCACCATTTCATTGGCTACTGCATAGGTAGAAAGTGGATTTTGCCCGGTAACCAATCGCCCGTCTACTACGGCTTGGTTGAACATAGGGGGTGTTTCTTGAAAGTCCGCTCCCAGGCTGGTTAACCTTTGTTGTAAGTAAAACGGCAGGAAATTGGCGGCTTTAGAAAACAGTTTTTCCTCCCTGTCGGTGAAGGAACTCACCTTTTTACCCGCCACCAGGTACGTGCCATCAGAAAGCCGGGCGTTCACCAAAGCCGCAGGGCCGTGGCATACGGCACCCACGATGCCCTGCGATTCGTAAATGCTTACCGCCAACTTGCCTAGTGCTTGGCTATCCGGAAAATCCCACATGGTCTTTCCGCCAGCGAAGTAGATGGCCGCGTAGTTCTGGGGGTCTACCTGAGCAGGCGAGTGGGTGTTTTCCAACTGCTCCATCACCTCTTCCTTGGCGATAAACGCCCGGTTCATTTCTCCCATGTTCTCCTCCGGCTCATAATATGTCATCCCCCCCTTGGGGCTCACAAAGTCCACCGTGAAACCACTTTCGGTAAATACATGGTAGGCTTCCGATACTTCAGAAAGCTCATACCCCCCGGCGACTACGGTGTCTTTTCCTGCTAGGGTGGCTTGCACCTCTTGGTTGTTCGTTACCACCATGAGTACCTTCTGCTGCGCGATTAGCGGGAAGGAAAAGCCCATCCCTAAGGCGAATAGTCCTGCGATACTTGTTGCTCTTTTCAAAATGACCTTGAT
>JBCBHI010000065.1:0-12221 GCA_038525885.1 Bacteroidota bacterium | reverse complement strand
CACTAGGCAAACCCAAAGGTCATCCTGATCGGTAGCGAAGGACCTCGGTAGTGCCTAGTGTTCATTTGTTTTAGGAATTAAAGCCAGTCGCCTAGCGACTGGGGAATTGTAGCCAGGTCCTTAAGGGCCTGGGACTATCGAATCTTACGAGGCTTAGTGCCGTAGGTACGGAAGACGCCTGTGCATTGGTTGGGAAAGGGGGATTGTTTCTTTGTTCTTGTTGGTGGGCGGTGGGTCGCTCTTTCAGGCTCTGCTTCTCTTTTGGGTTCACTAAGCGCGACCGTTGGGTGGGTGGCTTAATGCACCCAGGCTGAAGCCTGGGGCTACATTATGCCGTCGCTCTGCGACTGGGGATCTGTAAGTTGGGGAGTCGGAACAAAGTTCCTTCTGTTTGTGGGGTGGCAGGGAAGAAACTTCCATGCCAGTGGGGGAGTGGCCACGGTTGGGACGGAGGTGCCGTACTGCTTTGCCAATGAAATTTAAGCCAAGGTTGCAGGGGTCAGATCGGTCTTGTGCTACCTGCAAGACCGATCTGACCCCTTGCAGCTCACCAACTCTCCTTGGCTGCGGCTCTTCACGCTGCCGATCATTTCACCCAAAATCCCGAAGGGAAAAGGATTAGGTGTTCTCTTTTAGCACGCGTTGGCCTTGGTCTAGTACGCGGCGGCTCCAAGTCATAAAGGCTCCGAAGAAGGCTTCTCCATCGGGGGTGAGCTTCACGTTCTCGTCAATGGTCTGGTAGCCAATCTCCATGCGCTCTACGTTGCGGGCGAGTAGCCGCAGTAGGTGGGCCTGGGCATCCCGATCGGTCTCCTTTTGTAGCATGTACAGGTCTAGGGCCACCACGTGGATGAAGCTGTACTGGGCATGGATGACGGCGCTCATCGGGCGGGGTTTGTCGGTACGGATGGTGCTGCTGTATTCCTCATGCAGGGGATTCATGATGAGGTGGCCGGTGCTTTCCTTGCCGAAACCCAATGCGAATAGTTTCATATGGGCCATCTCATGAACCATGGCTTGTGCCAGGGCGTAGGCATCGTGCACGGTGGCGTAGAAGGTGCCAAATTCCATCTCGAAAGCATGGCTGCAGGAGCCGAATACCTGGTCGTCGGTTTCTACATCGCGCTGCACGGCGGGTTGCAGAGTGTGGACCAGGCCTTGGCATTGGCGGTAGCCCTCGGGCCAGCGTTGGAGTAGCTCGGTACAGCGGGCATAGCTGGGGTGGTCGGTGGGGGCTTGGTCAAACTCCTCACCCAGGGGGTGCGGATGGTGCTTGTCGATGATCTGGGTGGCGCCTTCTAGCATGGTGGCGGCCCCGGTTTGATGGCGGGCTAGGTCCTCCCACTTGCCGGTGCGGGCAAAGCGTAAGGTGGCGCACTGCCGGATGATCTCGGTGTCGTAGCCGTCGACTTGGGGGATGGCTACTCGTGCCCAATCGATAGGGGGGAGTTCCTCCCGCCGTACGCGGCGGAATGAGAAGGAAGCAGGGTCGGGTTTTTCAAATGCCTGGTCTAGCCCACGCTGCCAGCCCTGCTTGCCAGTAACGGCAAACTTGCGCGGCTTCCGGTAGGGGAATTTCCCGCCAATGGCGGCCTCCTCGGGGCTGGTGCTGCCTTCTAGGGCCAGGATGTAGGTGCCTTCGGTGGCGGCTACGTCGGTAGTGTACCGGAAGAGGGCGGTTTTTACTTCGGCAATGCCATGCCGGGCCGACCAATGGATGGGGCCATCGAGCAGTTGGGCCCGCCAGTTGAGCAGTTCTTCTTTGCCCAGGGAAAGGGCCAAAGCTTCCCAGGCCTCAGCCAGCGAATGGCTGGCTTCACAGTCTGGCCCACAGGGCACGTGGGGGGTACGGCTGATCCCTATTTTGGCAAGCAAGGGATGGATGCCCGAGGCGGGCTGCGGAGTTGCGTCCGTGCTGGGATCCCAGGCCCAGGCCGTATCCCATAAGCGGGATTCAGCAAAGGCCTCTGCAAAGTGCTCTACACAGCAGGTGGGGTAGCCTAATAATTCGCCTACGCGAGTCAGGTCAGCGGCCTCCCAGGCCTGCACGAAGGCTTGGGTAGCCGCGGGGGTACCCACCACTACGGCCGGTAGGGCAATGGGCGGCCCGGGCCATTCGGGTGTGGTTTCTTCCGAAATAGTATGGGCTACCAAACCCTCGGGTAGGGTGATAATGTCAGGATCTATGCTCTCCAGCAAGGCTACTTCGCGGAGCCCTTCGGACACGCTGGCTACCTCCAGGGTATATTGAAAGCTGCGGAGTGCTTCTATGCGGTCGGCCCAAACTTCTCCGGCCGACTTGCTGGCCCAGCTCAGGCG
This sequence comes from Bacteroidota bacterium, assembly GCA_038525885.1. Classification (GTDB taxonomy): domain Bacteria; phylum Bacteroidota; class Bacteroidia; order Cytophagales; family Cyclobacteriaceae; genus DMST01. Next base: position 9,902 of record JBCBHI010000065.1, on the reverse strand, counting down.
CAAAAAGGGCGGCAATCGGAAGTCTAACAGGCCGCTGATGGCCTGGGGGGAGGGAGCTAGTTCTGGATTCATGCGGGTTGGGAGTTCATTTGTCCGTGCAACATGCTGAGGGCCTGGCGTACGCTGGGGTTGTTGCCCTGGGCCCAGGCTTGAAGCATAAAGTTTTCTACGTGTTGTCGCAAAGGAGATAACGACAGGGGAGTGATGTCCTCCTCTTGCAGGCGTTTTTCCAGATAGATGAAGAGCTGTTTCCAGGTCTCACAGTCGGCCGTACGGTTACGCCAGTCACCGTCTATGGAGGTGCCCGGGCACTGGCCCTTGCACATCAGGAAGAAGCGGCAGTCGCTACACCCTCCGGCAGACTGGGGGGTGAGGTATAGGGCCAAGTAGCGCTCATAGCCGTCCTTGTTGGACTTCACGAAGCTCACGCCGTCCTTGTTGGTGCGGCCGCAGTTGCTGCGCTGGCCGTTGCCTTCCAGGCCTTGCACGGCCTCGGTGGTGTAGGGGTCGCAGGCCCGCCATACACAGCTGGCCTGTTCATCTTCTCCTTGCAGCATAGCGCGCATCTCGCCGAATACGTCCAGATGCAGGAACGGAAGCTGAGCCTCCAGGGCCTCGAAGTAGCGCAAGATGCGCAGGTTGTCTTCTGGCGTAAGGGAGTATTTCTCGCCAATGGCGGGGTCATCTACTTCTAGCAAGTGCAGCCGCACGGACTCCACCCCGATTACCTCCAGGTGGTGCAGCCAGTCGCCCAGAATGGGCAGGGCATCGGGGTTGGCATTGGCCTGGTGCAGGGTGATGATGAGGCTGGTGGGCACTCCCTCAGCACACAGTTTTTCGATGGCGGCTTCGGCTTTGGCGGTTTGCAGCCGTGTTTTATCTAGCGTACCTGCCCAGCGGGCATCGTTGAGCGAGCCTGGTCCGTCCAGCGATACTCCTACACCCACCCGGTACTTTTTGAACAGCGCTATGTGCTCATCGGTCACCAGGGTACCGTTGGTCTGGATGCCATTCTCCCCATGCTTGGCGTAGCCCAGGGCAAACAGACGCTCCAAATCGGGTAAGGGCATCAGCAGGGGTTCCCCCCCAAAAAGGGTGAAGGAATCGTCTTCCTGCTCCAGGGTGTCCACCATGGCATCCAGGTCGTATTTGTGCAGCACATTGCCTGCATCCCGCTCCGGGTTTTGGTAGCAGTACTGGCAGTGTAGGTTACATTTTACGCCCAGGGGGCGGACTTCTAGGGACATAGTATTAGAGGTTAGATCGCTTCGCTGCTAGAGGCTGGACCGTAAGCTTCGCTTACTGCTAGACAAGAGATATAGACTCAAGATACAAGAGCCAAGACACAAGATTTTCTAATGTCTAGTGTCCAATATCTAACGTCCAACTTCTGGCTTTCAGCCTGCTTCGGTTGCTGCCTTTTTCTTATTTCAATGGTACGAAAATGCCGGGTAAACCCGAGGTGTGTAGGGCGGACAAATGGGATACATGACTAGACCGCTTCGCTGCTAGAGGCTAGATGCTGGACCGTAAGCTTCGCTTACTGCTAGACAAGAGACATAGACCCAAGATACAAGAGTCAAGACACAAGACCTTCTAGCATCTATGTCCAACGTCTAACGTCCAACCTCTAGCTTCCAACTTCCAACTTCCAACTTCCAACCTCGAACTTCTAGCTTCTATCCGTCTTGGCCTTCTTATTCGGATTGTCCAGGCTGGTGCCCATGTCCACGTGGCCCACATCTATGTGGCTGGTGGGTAGTTTGGGCGCGGTGACTGATAGTCGGGTATCGGCGTGCCCGGCATCCAGGTGGAATTTCTTCCCGGCAATTTTCTTTTTTACTCCGGCGCTGAAATCGCTATGGGGGCTGTGGTAGGTTTGTCCACCGTATTTCCCCTTATTGATGTTGACGCCATTTTGGTCCATGTGGGGTTTCTTGGGCGTAGGCCGGAAATCCGCATGGGGCAAGTCCAGATGGGGCGTGAGGGTGAGCCGCTTGTTCACGCCAATGGTATCTGCCTTGTCCAAATGAGGCCTCCAGTTCTTCACCTTCACGTCAAAGTGCTTTTTCTTGTCCAGGTGCAAGCGGCGGCTGGCGTCCCCGTGCCAGTTTGCCTGGCTCCGGTCGTAGTGCTTCACGTCTATGTGCTTGAACCACCCGTAGGCACTCTGCATAAAGTCCCAGATCTCTTCGGTGGCGTATTTTGCCCCTTGTAGCGCGCTACTCACGGCATCGTCGCCCCGGCCCTTCACGTCCTTCATGAAATCGCCTACCTCATCGGCAGCCATGTTGAGGCCTTTGCCTACTTCGGCCACGGCATCCGCGCCTAGGTCGTAGGCATCCGTTACGGCACCCAGGGCCTCTTTCTTGGCCATGCCATAGCCATTGGTCAGAATCTTAGCCGTAGCTTCGGCGCCTCCTTCTACGGCCAGCCAGCCGTCTTCCAGGGCTTCCAATAGCTTATCTCCGGTGTCCAGCAGGTCTTTCAGTACATCTTCTAGCTTGTCTAGCACCCACTTGCCCGCATCCTTTATTTGGGCATTGGTGGCTTGCAGCTTCACGTTGAACTGGTATTGAGTGCCCTCGTAGCGGAATCTGCCCGTAGCATTGGCGTAGGCTTTCTTGCCATCGTAGCCCATGCTTACGGAACCGGATACATCCATGTCTAGCGACACCTTGGGTAAACCGGAGATGCTGACCAGTTTGGCTACGTCCATTTTGCCCTTCACTTTCAACGAAAAGCTGGCTCCACCGCCAAAGGTCCCGGAGCTACCCAAGTTACCGTTCAGGGTTTGGTTGCCCTTCAGCGTACCGCTGAAAACTGAGTTTTTGGGTATGCTATAGTTGGTTTTTTGGCTGATGGAGAACTCAAATCCGGAGGCCGTGGCCTTTACGTAGGCCTCGTTGGTAGTGCCTAGCAGAGTGACCGACCCGTTGATATAGAAGTGTGGATCGCGCAGGGTTTTGTCTTCCAGTTCTGGCTGGCGGAAGGTGGCTATGGATAGCTCTGGCCCTCCGGTTCCGGCTACGTCGGATAGCTTGAAGAAGTTCTCATCGAAGATGACCAAGGGGCGGATGAGCGAGGAGCTAACGGCAATGCCTTTGGTATTGCGGATCTCCACGTACACGTCCCATTTCAGCCCCAGTATGTTGAGCGTACCGGTTACAAAATAGCCCTGCGGGAAGGTAATGGTGCCCATCTGTGTGCCTGCCGGAGCCAAATAGAACTGCGGGTTCAGGCTCACCAATACCCCATCGGCTACCTGCTCTAGCTGGTAGTGCCGCAGGTTGTCGGCCATGTCCGTAATGCTCCATTTCTTGCCCTGCTTGCCTACTACCATCAGCACCTGCTCTTCGTTGCCGGTGAGGGTCCGGCTACCGTAGGTACTAAAGGCCGAAACGATGGCCTCCAGGTTGCGCTCATCCAGATCTTCGGCGATCTCATCGTAGGGGATGGTGAAGGGCCGGGTACCGGTGATGGCAAAGCTCTCCAGAATGTCTTCCAGCTCTTTGGGGATGTCTCCTTCGGCCAGGCTGTTGGCAATGTCGGCCAAGTCTACATCACTGATGGCCCCGGCCAGTAAGCTTTTGCTTGGGTCGGTGCTGTCGAAAAGAATTGCTAGGGAGCTTTGCCAGCCGGCTATGTTGAGGCTGGCCGCAAAGCCCAGGGTAGGGATGGCGGCCCAGTTGAAACCCAGCACCAGGGCCAGGTTGCTTACCTGTACGGAGCCGAACTTGAGGGTGCCCACCATGCTGCCGCTAAAGAAGATTCCGCCTTTCACAATGCTCATGGCGGCATCGAATATCACGGGCTTGCCCTGAATGGTGGTTTCGTACCGGCCTGCCAGGAAAAGGCTGGGCGTACCGTTGACGAGGGCGAAACCCAACTGACCGCTGAAGGGGTCTTTGCCGTTGTTGAAGGCGGTGTCGAACCGGAAGTAGAGCCGCGAGTTTTCCGAAGGCACCCGGCTCACCTGAATGGTGACGTCCATGGTGGGGTTAAGGCCCAGGATGGTTTTGAGCAGCTTTAGTTCCTTTTTGCTGGTATCTAGCTGCCAGCGGGCGTTGAAGTTGACTCCGGCTATGAGGCCCCCCGTACCCGGAGTTACGGGTACGTTGTGTCCCACCAAGGTAGGGTTGCCAAACTTGGCCAGGGCGGGGAATTGCAGCGTGGCCCCGTCGTAGGTGGCAATGAAAAGCGAAAGCTCTTGCAGGTCCACCACTTTCTCCAAGGCGCTCAGGCTGCCCAGCCCGGGGAGGGCGGATAGCTTGGGACTTTGCAGGCTCATGCCAGCCACCACGCCCCAGCCGTTGGCGGCTGTTTTGCGTAGCTCGAAGCCCAGGAAACCGAAGTTTTCGATGTTGGCCGCTACCTGGAAGAGATAGTCCTCGCCAGATTTACTCAGCAGCAGGTTGGCGGTGCTAAAGGTGAAATCCAGACCATCGGGCAGGGTGGCTTTTTTGCCTAGCAGGGTCTTGATGATCTCCTGCATGCTGAGGTTCTGGAACTCCCCTTTGATCTCGATATCGCCCGGTATGCCGTAGTCAATGTAGATCGTTTGCCCGGCCATGCTCAGTGCTCCGCCAAAGCCACCTGTGAGGTCCTGCCCGCTTTGCTTCGCAAACTGAAAATACACATCACTAATGCTCAGCTGGGTGCTGCCAATGGGTATGCTCCAGGGTTTGGGCTGGCTGGCCAGGGTCATGGAGAAGTCATAGGATTCTCCGGCTTTGAAGCCCACGCTCAATTGGTCGATGGTGAGATCTGCCGGGGAAGGGATACCCGGTACCCACTGGCTCATCAGTTTGCCCAGCGGGATTTGCTCACCCCGGGGCATGTAGGCGTATACTTTCCAATCCTCCTTACTACGGGTTTCTACATTGAGGTTGACCCCTTCTATTGCTAACAGCCCACGAAGCGTGAGCCCAAAATGAGGTTTCCCTACGCTGGACTCTGGCAAGGAAGGATTATCTACCCAGGGGCTGGCAAAGGGGTTGTCAATATAGATGTCGCATATCAGGCTACTGAGTATGAAATGGTCGTCCCAAATCTCCCAGTTCAAACTGGGAAAGCCGATGGTTAGGTCTACGGCACTTACTTGTGGTAGCCCATCTGCCCATTGTAGGTTGAAGCCCATCCGGGTAAGCTCCAGGCTAGTCAAGGTGTCCAATGCCGAGCTTAAGCTATTGGGTAATTTACTTTGCAGCGAATCTGAACCAGAGATATCCAGTAGATCCGTCAACTTGTTCAGGGTAATTCCCTCGGCATCAGCCCGGAAATAGGCTTCACTGCTGCCTAGGGTAAGGTAGCTGCTCAAAGACAAAGTGATATCGGCACTCGGTATCTCTAGCGTGCCGGTATAGCCATGTACGGGTTCAAAGGTGGGGTTTTTGTATTGCCACTCGGAGGTAATGGGGCTATAGATTTGTAAAGCGGTATCTCCAAAAGTGAGAGCACTCCCCAAAGAGAATCCAATGCCCAAGGTGGCTTTTAAATGGATGCCAGGTGCTTCTGTTACCTGCCAGATAGACTCCTGCGGAGCCAAGGCCTGGGTTACTTCGGTAGCTCTTGGGAAGCGGATAGTCCCGTAGAGCAACATGTCAGCATCTCCGGCAAATGCATATTCTAAAACCCCCAGCATGCCCTCGGGGCGTAGATTGCTCACAAAGTTTAATCCTGCTTTTAGGGGTGCTTGGCGTATGGGGTCCAGATGATCGTGGGTAGTCAGGATAAACTCTGCGTCGGAGATATCCAGCCGATCCAGGTAGGGCAGCTCAATAGGCGACTCCACATCGGGCATTTCTATCACGGATTGGTCGGGCACAAGCGGTAAGTCCGGAAAACTATGGGAAAACACCCAGGTGTTGGCTTGTTTCTTCCCGGGGGCTAACAGACGCATCCTGAGCGTAACCTGGGCCTCTTGGTCAGGGCTTAGCGAAACGTGAATCTCTGTAGGCAGATCCAGGGTATTCAGGTAATCCATCTTGCCCGTGACTACAAATTGGGATTCCGAACTCTCCTTTACGGTTGCCTCCTTGAGCAGAAAAGGCGTATTCGCGTTTTGGTACCGTATCAGATTATCAAAACCGTCGGTAAGGTCCCCGGCGTCCAGAGAAGCTATGCCAGATTCCAGCTCTTCGGTAAATACTTTTAGATATTGGGTAAGGGTAGACATGGCAGGGTTTAGGTTAGGGATTGTATTGCAGAAATAGCCAAAAAAGTGTTGGGGGTTTCTCCACCATTTCGCCCATGAAGGTCTTCAGATAAGCTTAGGCGGGACATGGACAATTCTCCCGAAAGCTTGGTAGGTCTACCAAATTCTTTTATCCAGTCAGAGGTAGTCCTGGCGGCCTTCTTTTTTTTCGTCTCCTCTGGGGTCAGCCGTCTTTCCTCACTTAGTTTCTTAAGCTCCTGGTATACTCTTTCGACCATTTCATCCAGTGAAAAATCCTCTTCCCATCCCTGTTCTTGCACGCGGTGAAGCTCGGTGAATATTTTTCCGCGGAGCTCCCGAGGATCTGTAGGGGTATGTTTGTCACCTGCTCCTTTTGGTTTGGTGGGATTACCATCTACTCTAAAAACATAGCCCCCTTTTTTGGCCACTACATTGCCTGGATTTAGGTCCATTCCTGCGGCACAAACCAAATGGAAATCGACCGAATTTTCTTTGGATTCTACTGCCTTGATCACACTGTGCTTTAACACCGCTTTGGATCCATGATCTAAGCATATTTCAGTCGCTAGCGATCGGCCTCCCTTCTTTAGTACATAGTCCGAAAAGGTCTCGTAGATTTTACTTTGTTCTTCTTTGGATAATAGATCTTGGGGTAACGAATGGCCAATACCATCCACCCTGGAGGCAAATCGCTTGGTCATAGCCGTAGACGTTTTTTCTCCTCCGTTGACCATGTAGGCCGTGTTCAGGTAAGTGTACTTGAAGGTCTTCTCGGTCTTCTCGCTGGTATCGATCTCAATAGTTACTGGTTTTGGCAGCTTGTGGTACCAAACGGTGGTTCCAGGCACCAAAATCCAGTGCTTGAAGGCTTTGGTATTGAACATTTCCTCCAGGAATTTCCGAATGACATCCCTGTCCTCCCGTGAATAGGATGCATATTTTGCGGGTGACTTTACGGCGGTGGGAATAAACAAAAACTCGGGAGCCAGAAAAATTTTCAGGACTTCAGGTCTCCCCATGGCGTCTTCAACGTTTACCATGCTTAAAGCAAAGTCCGCCACCCTTCCCAGATGAATCAATTGGGCACGCAGTTCAAGATTCTTATGTGAATCAACCACCGATAGGTTGACCCCATCACGATCTGGGTTCTTTTCTTCTTCGGTTAGTTTTACATCCGACCATTTTTTGGGAGGATGTGCTGTGGCGTCAACATAGCTGACGGTTACTAATTTGCGGTAGGACATAGGGTTTAGTGTTTGGGTAGGTCTAATAAGCCCGATATGTTAAATACTGCTGACCGAAGCCCTGATTCTGCCTTTGAATGAGTGGGCTCTCGCATGTGGAGTTCTTTAGGCAATGCCTCAGTGGCGAGTGTAGCCGCGCCTCCTAACGTGGTTCCCCACTTCACATCCTCAGAATAATACTCCGGTCTATAGGTGCGCATGCGTACATAGCGTCGCTCCTCCTCTTCTTTTTTTAGCTTCTTGGTATTGGTCTTTTGTCTCTCTATCCGTTTTTTCTCATACCACTCTTCTTCTTGTCTGTATAGCTGTGCATCTTCTAGGGATTGGGATTTTACTTGATGCACCTCCATACGGGGCTTGGCTTCCAAGGCTCCGTCTATGCGTACCACATAGCCCTTAGGAATGGCCGCTACTGCCGGAGCATTCAGTCCCATAGAGCACGCGGACAAAATGTGAAAGTCTAATTTTAGTGAGGAAGTGTGTTTTCGGTATTCTTTGAGGGTGCTTTTGGTTAGGTTTTTAAGCACCATAAAGCTGAAAGAATGATCCCGGCAGATTTCCAGGCCAAAGTCGAATCCTTTCTTTTGCAAGACTAATTCATCCCAGTCTTCGTAGATCTGACGCTTATCGTGCTTGGATAACAATTCTTGCGGCCAATACCCCTGGATACCGTCCGCATCGGAGGCAAACTTCTTGGTACAGGTTCGCAAAACTCCCTCCCCACCGCTAATGATGGCTCCGGTGTTCATCCCAGCATACTCCTTTAATTCCGGCTTCGTTATAGGGACAGGGAGCTTAAACCTCCAAATTGCTGTTCCAGGCACAATTACCCAATCTGCCAATGCTTTTGTATTCAGCAGTTGAGTAAGCACGATGAATAAGTGGTCCTTTTCTAGTCGGGTGTAAGAATTGAATGGGGCCTTCCCCTTTTCAATTCTATTGAACAAAAACTCTGGGGCTACGAATAGCTTGAGTACATCCCTTCGTTGGGTTTCCTTTTTGCTTTTCAACAAGTCAAAGGCGTAGGTAATTACTCTACACATGTGTAGCGCCTGGGCACGTAGTTCGGCATCTTCCAACTTATCCAACCAAGTGTAATTTATCACTTGGTCTTTCCTCTCCGTATCATGCGAGGTTAAGGTGGGATTGAGTGCCTTGGGTAATGAGGAGGTTAGTTCATTGTACCCAATTACCACGAATTTTTTATAGGGCATGATGCTTTAGGGTTAGGTCAGTGGTACTGTATCTATTCTCCGAACAAGGTACAGGAATTCGCCTCGGACCTCCGAATGAAAACTAGTGACAAAATATTAACAAAACCAAGGCTAGTAATAAAGACCTCCTCACTAAGTGGAAATGCTTGGTTAACCATCGTTTCATTGCATTTTAAAACAAGTGTTTAGTTATCAGTAGGTTGGGCTAAGTTGGATAGCTCGATTGTGGTGTACAGACATTTTTTACCGGAGGAGAAGCCAGCCACTCTTTTCATACTTCGCAGCCGTATGAAAATAGGCGGCCGATGGTTTTGTGGATATCACCGGGGCGTGTAGCCTCCGCTAATACATAGGAAAGGCATAAGGTATAAACCACCACCTCCTCGTCTTACCGCTCTAAGCGGTGTGACGAGTGTTCTGGGACCAAGTGACCTAACTGGCCCTACAAGTCATCTCACGAATTGCCGTAATGCATAAACACAACTAAGGGGGGAATAAAGGCAGGAAAGTATTACCCGCGTAAGGGACGCAAGGCATTGCCTGAGCTCACCTATTGGGGCCATCGAGTCCATCCCGCGGGGACTGAGGCGGTCCGATGGACCGAGACTCGAAGTCCGCGGGATCCTCAGGCCCCAATAGGTAGCGAGTGCCGACGGCCCGACCCCACACCTCAAGGCCGCGGTAGCGGACGATGGCGTGGGGGTACGCCCAAACCTTTACTTGAGCTCTGGCTTACCGTTTCTTGATCTCGTTTTTGTTGGGCTTGTCCAGGCTGGTGCCTACGTCCACATGGCCTACGTCTATATGGCTTGCGGGCAGTTTTGGGGCGGTTACTTTCACCCGGGCGTCTGCATGGCCTACGTCTATGTGGAACCGCTTGCCGGCAATTTTCTTACTGATCCCCGCTTTGAAATCGGCATGGGGACTTGAGATGCTTTGGCCCCCGTATTTGTGCTTTCTGATGTTGATCCCGTTTTCGTCGATGTGCGGTTTTTTGGGGGTAGGCTTGAAGCTGACGGGTGGCAGATCCATATGGGGGGTTAGGCTGATCTTCTCGTTTACGCCTACGCGCTTGCCTGCGTCTACGTGGGGTTTCCACCGGGCTATTTTCACATCAAAGTGCTTCTTCTTGTCCAGGTGGAATTTCTGTGAGGCATCCGCGTGCCACTTCATGGCACTTTGGTCGTAGTGGCCTAGGTCTATGTGCTTAAACCACCCGTAGGCGTCCTGCATGAAGTTCCATACCTCCTCGGTAGCATAGTTGGC
>JBCBHI010000064.1:0-12389 GCA_038525885.1 Bacteroidota bacterium | reverse complement strand
TGAACTTCCTGGACATCTCCATGTAAATCGGCTCCCAGGCATCGAAATGGAAAGTACGGTCGAGTGCCCCTACGTATGACCCCCAGTCTGGCGAATGCAAGAGTTACCTGTTGAGCAAGAAGACCCAGGTGGTATATGTAGAGGCACTCGACCGTACTTTCCATTTCGATGCCTGGGAGCCGATTTACATGGAGATGTCCAGGAAGTTCAACCGACGCCAAATGGAAAGCCTGGCTAAGGCCAGTGGTTTTAAGGTGCTGGAACACCTCACGGACCCGAATGGTGATTTTGTAGATTCGGTTTGGGAACGGGTATAATTTGCTAGAGCAGGGGAGAGGAAAAATCCTGCAGATTTGTTTGGGATTCGCTGGAGAGTCCTCTACTTTTGTCATCCTTTTCGAAGGTGCCTGCGCATGTGGTGAAACCGGTAGACACGCCATCTTGAGGGGGTGGTGCTCTTACGAGCGTGGAGGTTCGAATCCTCTCATGCGCACTCCTCATCCCACGCATAATTGATGCGTGTAGTTATACTGAAAAGATCTTCGAGATTCTGCGCACGTGGCGGAATTGGTAGACGCGCTGTCTTCAGGCGGCAGTGCCTTCGGGCGTGGAGGTTCGACTCCTCTCGTGCGCACTTAACCCCGGTACCTTGGTATCGGGGTTTTCTTTTTTTGGGTGGCTACCATCTTCGGGGCAGTCCATATTTCTGGGGGAAGAAGCTTTGGTCATTCCAGCTTAGATTGACTCACTTCCAGTCCTACTTTTACCACACTTGTCGACCGAAACGTGTGTAGGTGGAGAGAAAAGGAGTCCTTCTTCGCTTTGGCTATGAAGGATACAATATGCAGAAAGGTCTCAATGAATTTTATTAAAAACCTTTGTGGACTCCGTGCCTTCTTTGAACACTTTGCGGTCCCATTTATAACACCCAGCAGAAGTAGCCCTCAGATTTCTTGCTTGGCTACCATCTTCTCCTTTTCCTTATACAGGAGCCACCAGGGGGTGCCAGGAGAGTTGTGGTGTTCGTAGTGGTACCCAAAGAAATAGCAGGACAGAAAAGCCCACAGGTGATTTTTACTTTGGGATCGTGACTGGTGTTTGTTGTCGTGCTCTCCGCGGTGAGGTAAAAAGGTACCGTAGTAGAACAGCTGGAAAGTGGCAAGCAAAGAAGGGACTATCCAATAGAAAATCAAATTCATCCGGTCTACACCCCCTACACGCTTCAGTAGTTCATAAGTCACACCCATGGCCACAATCTGCCAGAGGGAAACATACTGCTTGGCAAAGCTGAAGTACCAAGCGAAAAAGTTGGGGTTGCCTCGGTGAAAATCAGGATCCTCCTCGGTAGCCACAAAACGGTGGTGTTCGTGATGCTTGGGAAACAGTTTCGGGTACCAGTTGAAGGCAAATAGGATGGCCGTGAAAAAGCCCAAAGCTTTATTGAGGCGCTTGTTTTTGGGGGCTACTACCCCATGCATGGCGTCGTGAGCGGTAATGAAAAGGCCTGTGTATAGATGAGCCATAACCAATATGGCCAAGTAGGTCCAGGGGTGGCGATAGTCGATTGTCCAGCCGAACTGAAAGGCCAGGACGGCAAACCAAAGCACAATGATAGTAAGTGCTACTAGCACTCCAATGTTCTTACGAAGCCACTGCATGCCTGCAAAAGTAAGGGATAATTAAAGAGCGAGGAGCCGGTCCCGAACACTTTCCATCAGCCACATAGGGGTGGAAGTGGCTCCACAAATGCCTACCCGCATCCCTTGGCATAGCCAGTTGGTGTCTAGCTGGTCTGGGCTACTGATGAAGTGGGTATTGGGATTGCGTTCCTTGCAGACATTGTACAGCACCCGTCCGTTGCTGCTCTTGGTGCCAGATACAAATATGATCACGTCAAACTTTCCTGCGAAGTCGCGCAGCTCAATGTCTCGGTTGGAGACCTGCCGACAAATGGTGTCGTTGCTGTTTACGGCAATTCCTGCCTCTTCTAGGGTGGCTTTGATCTGATAGAACTTGTCCGTGCTTTTGGTGGTCTGGCTGTATAGGGTCAGGTTTCGCGGTAGCGATTCGATATCCAGCTCATTCAAGTCCTGGAAAACCACCGCTTCATTATTGGTCTGTCCTAGGAGGCCAATCACCTCAGCGTGTCCGTGTTTTCCGTAGATGTATATTTTCTCTTCCTTGTCGAAGCTATTTTTGATCCGGTTCTGCAGCTTCAAAACCACGGGGCAAGAGGCATCGATCAGGATCAGGTTGTTTTGTACCGCAAGCTCATAGGTAGAAGGGGGTTCGCCGTGTGCCCGGATGAGAACTTTGCTGTTCTGGATGGTTTTTAGGTCTTCGTGGTTGATGATTTTCAACCCCTTAGCCTCCAGGCGCTTTACCTCCTCATCATTGTGAACAATATCGCCCAAACAGTACAGGCTGCCATCCTCTTCCAAAATCTCTTCGGCCATTTCTATGGCATACACCACTCCAAAGCAGAAGCCGGAGTTGGAGTCGATTTGGACTGAGAGTTGCATCCCCTTGCGTACTACTTGGGTGGGAGGCGCCATAGGAAGGGTCTCCGTGCTGTTCATCATGGCAAGCTCATTTGCGTTTGTCACATTATAATCCATAATGGCAGCAATTGTTTCAGGTTTGGACTAACTAAGTTCGGATTTGTTCAGATCTATATGGCGTTGAGTCGGTGGCGCGCCACAGATTTCAACAGTAACCACATTTTTCTCCCGTCAGGAATCCGAATCCGATGGTTTTGGATCATCTTCACGGGCAGGCCTTTGATCTTCTGGAAAAGCTTGAGGTAGTAGATGTACGCCAAATACACCCCTTGCCTTGCCCCAAAAGGCAAATTTTTAATCCCCTCTAGCGCGGCATCAAAATCTTCCTGGATGTCCCGTTCAATGGCGAGCTTATCATTTGGCGTAAACTGAGAGAAATCCACCCCTGGGAAATACACTCGCCCGCGGTCTTGATAGTCGCTCTTTACATCTCGTAGGAAGTTCACCTTCTGAAAGGCAGAGCCCAATCTGCGTGCAGGCTCTCGCAATCGCTGATACTGTTCCTCATCCCCTTCGCAGAAAATACGCAAGCACATGAGGCCCACTACTTCGGCAGAGCCGTAAATGTATTCCTCGTACTCGCTTTGATTGTAGACGGTTTCCGTCAGGTCCATCTCCATGGAGCGCAGGAAAGCATCAATGAGCTCGCGCTCTATTTTGTATTCATTCACCACCCGCTGGAAGGCATGCAAAACAGGGTTGAAGCTGATACCTTCTTCAATAGCTTTATAAGTGTCCTGAGTAAATTCCTTTAGTAAGCGGGCTTTGTCAAACTCATGGAACGTATCCACGATTTCATCCGCATACCGCACGAACCCATAAACAGCATAAATAGGTAGGTGGTACTTCTTGTGAAGTGTTTTGATGCCTAGCGTAAACGAAGTGCTATATCGCTGTGTAATTAGCTTGGCACATTCAAACGTTGTTTGATGGTACAGAGCCTCCATATCGTGAAAAAGTACTGTCTTAATTAACTGCCACAGGGGCAAAAAGTTTGTGCTCCTTAGCTACCTCTTCGGCCACTACCTGCCCGGAGATCAAGGATGGAGGTACCCCGGGGCCAGGAACGGTTAGCTGCCCTGTATAATACAAGTTACTAACTTTTTTATTCTTCAGGCCAGGTTTCAGGATAGCCGTCTGCCGCAAAGTGTTGGCCAGGCCATAGGCATTGCCTTTGAAAGCGTGATAGTCTCCAATGAAATCCCGGTGGGCGTAGCTTCTTTTATAAACCACGTGCTCCCGGATAGACTGTTGCGTAAGATGCTCCAGTCTGTCCATGATCAGGTGATAATATTGCTCACGTATCTCCTCAGTGTCCTCTAGCCCAGGGGCTACCGGCATCAGCAGAAATACATTTTCGTGCCCTTCAGGGGCAGCAGTGTTGTCTGTTTTCGAAGTGACCGACACGTAGAAGAGCGGCTCAGTGGGCCACTTAGGATCGGTATATATTTCGTGGGCATGAGGCCCAAAGTCTTTATCAAAGAACAGATTGTGGTGCAGCAAGTTGTCCAGCTTCTTGTTCACTCCTAAATAGAACAATAATGAACCTGGTGCCATGGTACGGTTGTCCCAGTACTTGTCGCTATAGTTTCGGTATTCGGGGGTTAGTAGCTGGGAGTCTACATGATGGTAGTCTGCACCTGCCACCACAATATCCGCCTCATAAGTCCCCTTGGAGGTATGTACTCGCTTGGCGATGCCGCTTTCTACCTCTATGTTGCTCACTTCAGCATCTAGCACAAGTTCTACCCCTTGCTCCTTGGCAAGGTCTACCATTGCCTCCACAATTTTGAACATGCCGCCCTCTGGGTACCAAGTGCCCAAGCTCATATCTGCATAGTTCATCAGGCTGTACAGTGCGGGAGTATTCTGAGGAATAGCCCCCAGGAATAGGATGGGAAACTCCACCAACTGCAATAGCTTCTCGTTGGAGAAGTATTTTCTAACATGCTTGTAGAAGGACTGGAATATGTCCATCCGGACCATGTCATACAGCAGCTTGGGGTTGGTGAACTCCATTACCGACCGGCTCGGCTTATACACCAGGTTGTTGATGCCCACTTCGTACTTATAAGCAGACTGTTCTAAGAAAGCGTCAAGCCGCTTTCCGCTGCCGGGTTCATAGGTCTCGAAAAGCTGGCGTAATTCATCCATAGACGCCGGAATGTCCATGTTGTCATTTTCGCCAAAAACCACACGGTAGGAGGGGTCTAGACGGAGCAGCTTGAAATAGTCACTGACTGATTTTCCGAAACGGTGGAAATACTGCTCAAAAACATCGGGCATCCAGTACCAACTAGGGCCCATGTCGAAGGTATATCCGTCGTCGGTGTGAAAACGGCGGGCCCTCCCCCCAGGAACACTGTTTTTTTCTAAGAGGGTAACCTTATAACCCAATTGGGCCAGGCTTGTGGCGGCCGAAAGCCCAGCGAAACCTGACCCAATAACTACAACCCGAGATTTGTCCATGCTAGCAGTTAGTACTTGTGAGCATACGTCTTCAGTACGCGCTTCAATTCTTTGCGAGCAATATGGATGCGGTTCTTAACAGTTCCAATGGGGATCTGCAATTTGTCTGCAATCTCGTGGTACTTAAATCCACGAAAGTGCATCATGAATGGAGTCTTGTAGGCATCATCCAGTTTATTGATCGCTGTATTGATGTCTTTCAGTGCAAAGGACTCGTAGGCATTGTTTTCGGTAGCGTTTTCCGAAGAGTTGATATAGTGCAAGTTCTCCGTATTATCAATGAAGGTGTTCCTGCGCACCATCCGCTGATAGTTGGTGATGAACGTGTTCTTCATGATAGTATACAACCATGCTTTCAGGTTGGTCCCTTCCGCAAACTTGTCGCGGTTGGTGAAAGCCTTAAGCATTGTTTCCTGAAGCAGATCGTTAGCCTCTTCTAGGTCCTTGGTCAGTTTTAGAGCAAATGGCTTGAGAGATTTGGACATCTCGTCAAGGGTGTAACTAAATTCGAGTGCAGTCATAGGAGTAACCGTTTTGGAGCCTTGTTTAATCAAATGTATACATGCTTAAACAGAATGTCAATCCCCTGTTTAATAAAAATGGAAATGGATTAAACATTTTTTAGGAGTGGTAGGGCTGGTACTAAGCTGTGGTTGAGGTAAAAACCCTTTCTAATTCCGTTTTAAGGCTGTTTTTGGCTAATTTAAATGTAGCTACACCTATTGTTTAAACTTAGTAGTGCTTGTAGAGTATATTTTTTGTTAAACAAAGAGGGTGTTTCCAGAATCGCCTAATTCCTGGTATTGTTAAAAGAAGATTCCCTGGGATAAAACAAAAAAATCAGTCCAATTTTGGACTGATTTCAAGAAAAATTTAGCTTTTGTATAGTTTATGCTAGCTCTGACTTCTGGTCTTCTACAAATTCGATCAAGTCTTCCAGCTTATTAAAGATCGAGGTGTTTTCTGCCACCGAAAGGTCCTGACCGATCACTTGATAACCTGATAGAAGGATTTCGCTCTCAGGGAAGGTTGTTCCAAGTCGGTCCACGTATTGCTGTACTTGGTCCTGCCCAGGTGAGGTGGTGATAATGGTTAGGATGAAATCAGGTTTGTGGTGATTGTATACATGTTCCAAATCCTCAAAAGGGAGATTCTGCCCCAGGTAAATCACTTTGCCTCCGCGAGACCGGATTACGTAGTTTGAAAACAGCAAACTGAGCTCGTGGAGCTCCCCGGCGGGTAAGTACAGAAGATACTTCTTGGAGTTTTCGCTGGTGGCTACGAATTGCCCATCTATAGCCACTACCAGTTTCTGGCGTACCAAGTTTGAAATGAAGTGCTCTTGGGCGGGATTAATGGCCCCGGTCTGCCATAGAATGCCAATTTTGCTCAAGAAAGGATAGATCACGTTGATCATCGTTTTCTCGAAGCCAAGTTGAAGAATGTTGGTCGCAACAATCTTCTCAAACCGATCCTCATCCAAATCTACCATAGCCAGTACCATGGCATGGATTTGGTCTTGGTATCTCAAATTCTTTTCGGTGAGACGCAACACTTCTTCGTGCATCTCTTCCAATGATAGCTGGGCGATTTTAGAGATTTTGTACCCGTTCTCTTTCAGTAAGCTTACATTCAGTACCAGTTTCAGATCCTCATCGTCGTAATACCGGATATTGGTATCCGTCCGTTTCGGTTCGATGAAATTGTACCGCTGCTCCCAAATCCGAAGGGTGTGGGCTTTGATTCCCGATAAATGCTCTAAATCCTTGATTGAATAAGTGCTCACGATTCCTTCCCTTTACGCATTATCGTTCTTAAAGTACTTTCTGGGCACCACCAAAAGTCCAAAGCAAACAGATCCCTCTTTGAATCTACTCTTATGATGGTCTGCATGGGCCTTCGTAATGCCTTTCAGGTACTTATTTTTTGATCTCTTGAGCCATTTCATCCGACGATGGATGAGCACGTCATGGAGGATAAAATAGGCCATGCCATAGGTGGCAATACCCGCTCCAAACCAAAACCTGCCGTCAAAACCTGATGTCGCTCCCAGGATGATGAGCACCGTGGCTGATCCTCCGAATATGAGAGTGAACACGTCATTCCATTCAAAACACCCTTTGGTGTGCACATGGTGAGTCTTGTGGATGGACCATAAGACGCCGTGCATGATGTACTTGTGGAAGGCCCAAGAGAAAACTTCCATGAATACAACGCCGCTAAGAAGTATTAGAATTTGCATAACTACAGGGCTAACCCGTTGATAGAATAATTGTTTATATAACCTTTGCTAATATTAAACATAAAGTAAAAAAAGTAGTCTGAATAATAAAGAAATGGCTGGCCAGGGGGTGTTCTTTTTTAAACGCTAGTAGAAAATACCCCCACTGGATGATCCAGGCTACTCCGAACCAACCCAGGTAATTGGACAGAGGCGGTTCGCCTTGCGCCCAAGACCAAAAATCGTAACGGATGGCTACGGGCTCAATTAAAATATCTAGCCCTACCATGAGTGCCGCTGCCAAGGTCACCTTTACTACTAAGTGTACTTTCAGCTTATTGATCAGGAAACCACAAACCGTAGCTAGTACCAGCCAGTTGAGGGCGATAGTAAGTGGTACTTCAAATAGTTTGATCCCCAAAGTTTTGCCGTAAGTATAGTCTCCAAAGGGAAAACCTGTAGCTACTCCCAGTACTTCGGCGGCAAAACCAAGCCCAGCCGCCAAGGCGACAAAAATCCAGAAGGGGGTGTTTCGTTGGGGTTGAAAATAGATGACCAGGAAGGCCGTGAAGAGAAGGTTGAAGGGAGTAAGCAGCTGAAACAAGTCTCTGGTGGCTGGGAAAGAAAGACCCAAAGCCCCGGCAATATACATAGCCCAGGTAAGCCTCTTAATAAAGGAGACCAGGGGGATTTCCCGGTTGCCGATGGTAATAGATTTCGAATATGTGGTCATCAGAGCAATCCTGTTTCCGGTACAAAACTCAACCCACCTAAAAATGTTATTTTTGGCCGAACCATAGTTTCCACATCGATCTAAAAACTTTCCGAATGATCCTGTACAACGTGACCGTCAGTGTTGATCGCGATATAGAACAAGAATGGCTGGCCTGGATGAAGTCAGACCATATTCTTGATGTAATCAATACGGGTATGTTCCAAACGGCCAAGGTGTTCAAACTGCTGCACGTACAGGATGAAGGAGCTACCTATGCGGTACAGTATTTCTCTGATAGTATGGAGAAGATTGAAACCTATCAGCGTGAATACGCTAAGGCCTTGCAAGCAGAAGTGACCGAACGTTTCCGAGACAAGTTTGTGGCTTTCCGTACGCTGATGGAAGAAGTCTAGTCAGGATATGCCTGCAGTTGTGCGTGGGTCAGCTTGCAGTTGATCCATGTAGGGTCTAGTTCGGCTCCCAGTACATCCCGGTAAAACCCAATGGCCGGCTCATTCCAATCTAGTACCTGCCACTGCAAGCGTTTGGCATTGATTTGCTTGGCATGGCGGGCTACTGCATCAAACAAGGCTTTGCCTAGTCCCGCTCCGCGCATGGACTCCCGCACTACCAGATCCTCCAGATACAGGCAGGTGCCTTTCCAGGTAGAGTAGCTGTAGAAATACAAGGCCAGTCCTACAATGCCCTGCTGGGCATGCTCTGCCACGAAAAAGGAAAAGCGAGGTTGGTTCCCAAACCCTTCCTCCTCCATCAGGGCCACGGTATTGTCTACCTCATCAGGGGCCTTCTCATAGTCGGCCAGTTCTTGGATGAGTGAAAGGGCCGCAGGCAAGTCTTCCTTGCGGCCCTCACGGATACTATATTCTGACGCCATAGTTTAGTCGATCATGGAGAACCCGGTATAGGGCACTAGCACCTCAGGTACTCGGATACCCTCGGGAGTCTGGTTGTTTTCCAGGATAGATGCCAGGATACGGGGCAAAGCCAAGGCACTCCCGTTGAGGGTGTGCAGTAGCTCCGTTTGCTTATCCCCCGTACGATGCCGCAGTTTGAGTCGGTTAGACTGGTAGGTCTCAAAGTTGGAAACGGAACTTACCTCCAGCCAACGCTCCTGGGCTGCGGAATATACCTCCATGTCGTAGGTGAGGGCTGAGGTGAAACCGATGTCGCCACCACAGAGGCGTAGCACCCGGTAGGGCAACTCTAGTTTCTGCAATAAACCCTCTACATGGGCGCACATCTCCTCTAGCGCCTCGTAGGATTCCGCAGGTTTGCGCACTTGTACAATCTCCACCTTGTCGAACTGGTGGAGGCGGTTGAGGCCCCGCACGTGCGCACCCCAAGAACCCGCTTCGCGGCGGAAACAGGGAGTATAGCCTACATTCTTGATGGGCAGGCTGGTGCCATCCACAATGACGTCCCGGTACATATTGGTAATAGGCACCTCAGCCGTTGGGATCAAGAATAACTTCTCGTCCACCAGTTCGTACATCTGCCCTTCCTTGTCAGGTAGCTGCCCGGTGCCATAACCAGAAGCCTCGTTGACTACATGGGGTGGTTGTACCTCAGCGTAGCCTGCTTCGATGGCCTGATCGAGGAAGAAATTCACCAAGGCCCGTTGCATGCGGGCTCCTTTACCTTTGTACACAGGGAAGCCTGCACCGGTAATTTTAACCCCTAGCTCGAAATCAATGATGTCGAGATCCTTGATAAGGTCCCAATGGGGTTTGGCGCCTTCATGTAGGGTAGGAGGGGTGCCATGGGCATGTACTTCCTCATTGTCCTCAGCGGCAGATCCGGCCGGCACCGATGGGTGCAGTTTATTCGGAATAGTATACAGGGTGTCCTTTAAAGTCTGCTCGGCCGAGCTTAGCTTTTCACCTAGGTCCTTTGATTGCTCTTTTAGTTCACCGGTTTTGGCTTTGGCAGCCTCAGCTTCTTCTTTCTTACCCGACTTGAATAGCATGCCAATCTCTTTGGAGAGTTTGTTGCTTTCTGCCTTGATACTGTCTAACTGAAACTGGGTCTCGCGCCGTTCTTTGTCGAGGGCGAGTACGCGGTCAAGCGTGGCGGCGGCTTCTGGGAATCCGCGTTTTTCCAGGGACTCTAGTATAGTTTGATAGTCTTCCTGGATGTGAGCTACTTGTAACATAATACAACCGAAGGTTTGCGGTAGGCGAAAAATATGGCCCAAAAGGGGCCTTTTTCCAGTCGGCTAAGTTACAGCCAATCCGGGGAATGCCACCTTCCGTGAATTAATTTTTAGCCCCTCTTGATATTTGGGCGGTCAACTCATAATATTGCAACATCTAAGCACGCGAGGGGAATTCTCCCAATCGCTCCCTCCAAGATTAGTTTAGACTTTTTACTACAACCCTTTCCAAGTCAAAAATCTCTATTGCCCGTCCGGGTGATATCTTCTTAGGTTATTTTATATGTACACAATTGAAGAGTTAAACCTCCGGCTATTGTCCGAATTGAAGGATATTGCGGAGGAGTTAGGCGTAAAGAATTACAAGCGGCTATCTAAAAAAGATTTGATCTACAAGATCCTTGATCAGCAGGCTATTTTGCCTGAGAACGAATTGCCCAAAAAACGAGGGGTAATGTCTGGGGATGCTCCAGCCAGCAAAGAAAAGGAATCTAAAACCAGTAAAGAGGAAACTCCGGCTGAGAAACCCGCAGCCGAAAAGCCTAAGCGTACCCGGAAGCGTGAAAACGTAACGGCAAAAGATAAAGAGGAGGAAGCACCCAAGGCAGAAGCCAAGGAAGAGACCGAAAAGCCTGCTCGTAAGAAACCAGCCCGATCTAAAAAGACTGCCGAGCCTAAGGAGAAGGAAGAAGTAGCTGCTAAGGAAGAGGCCCCCAAAGAGGCAGAACCCGTGCAAGCTGAAGCCGAAGCCAAAGCCGAGGAGCCCCAAGCTGAGACGAAGGAGAAGCCTGAAAAGGAAAAAGGAGGAATGCAAGCGGCTGAATCTTTCCTTGCCACTATAGACTTCACTGGCGAAGGAGGCACCGCAGCGCCTGAAAGCAAACCTGCAACGAAACCTGCTGAGCCTCGCAAAAGAGAAGGGCACCAAGAACGGGGTCCTAAGCAGCAGGCAGAGGGTGGCTCCAGAGATCGGGACCGCGACCAAGGCCAAGGACAAGGGCAGCGTGACCGGGATGGAGGCCGCCGCAATTACCGCGATCAGAACCAGGGTTCTAACTACTCGCGCAACATCAAAGAATTTGACGGCCTGGTAACTACCGAAGGGGTACTGGAGGTAATGCAGGACGGATACGGCTTTTTGCGTTCTTCGGACTACAACTACCTGGCTAGTCCAGATGATATTTATGTGTCGCCTTCACAAATCAAGTTATTTGGTTTGAAAGTAGGGGATACCGTACGCGGCTCTATTCGCCCTCCTAAAGAAGGAGAGAAATACTTCGCGTTGTTGAAAGTGGATACCGTAAACGGAAAAACCACCGATGAAATTCGCGACCGGGTAGCCTTCGAGTACCTCACTCCTTTGTTCCCCGATGAGCAAATTAAGCTATCTAATAAGCCTGACCACTACGCCACCCGTATCCTTGATTTGTTCTCGCCCATAGGGAAAGGCCAGCGGGGTATGATAGTAGCACAACCCAAAACGGGTAAAACGGTGCTGCTGAAGCAGGTGGCAAATGCCATTGCTGAGAACCATCCTGAGTGCTACCTCATCATCTTGCTGATAGACGAGCGCCCTGAAGAGGTGACGGATATGGCTCGTAGCGTGAAAGCGGAAGTAATTAGCTCCACGTTTGATGAGCAAGCAGACCGCCATGTGAAGGTATCCAGCATTGTACTGGAGAAAGCCAAGCGGATGGTAGAGTGTGGTCACGATGTAGTGATTCTGCTGGACTCCATTACACGTCTGGCGCGTGCCTACAATACTGTAGTGCCTTCTTCAGGTAAGATTCTTTCTGGTGGTGTGGATGCCAACGCTTTGCATAAGCCTAAGCGGTTCTTCGGTGCGGCCCGTAACGTTGAGAATGGCGGCTCGCTTACCATCCTGGCTACCGCCTTGATTGAGACCGGATCGAAAATGGATGAGGTGATCTTTGAGGAATTCAAAGGAACCGGTAACATGGAATTGCAACTGGACCGCAAGTTGTCCAACAAGCGGGTTTACCCTGCTATCGACGTGCCGGCTTCGGGTACTCGCCGTGAGGACTTGTTGATGGACAAGGAGGAGCTTGCTCGCGTTTGGATCCTGCGCAAGTTTATGTCAGACATGAACTCGCAAGAGGCTATGGAATTCCTGCTCTCCAGAATGAAAGGTACTCGCGACAATTCGGAGTTCCTGCTCTCCATGAACGGATAAGCGATAACTCGCTCAGATATAGGAAAGCGACCTCACAAGGGTCGCTTTTTTCGTTT
>JBCBHI010000063.1:0-12402 GCA_038525885.1 Bacteroidota bacterium | reverse complement strand
TTTCCTCGAACCGCGAAAGGGAACTTAAGCCCTCCATACCTTCTTTTACAACCATCCGGCAGGTGGTACACCGCCCTTTGGCTCCACAGGCGTGCATCCAATCAATAAAATTTTCTTGCACTAGTTGGAGTACGCTTTTCGTTGTTCTTTCCGGTACGGATATTTGGAGCCCTTGCAGGTTCTCCACCAGGATCTGTGGCATATTTTATAACTTTACAAAGGAAAGTAAATCACCCATGGAGAGCAAACTGAACCACACTGCGCTGGATCGATATAGTGAAGCCTTTACGGACCGTGTGTCCCGGCCTTTTTTTGATAAGAACGAGTTTGCTACGGGTGAACACTTGCTGGAAATAAGCCCGGTAAAGCAGGTAAATCTGTTTGTGGTCATGGCGCTATTCCAGGCCTGGAAGCAGGAATTCAGCAAGCTAAAAAGCCCCTTCTTTGACTACCAGTCCAAAGAAGTGAGAAAAGGGCTGAAGGAATTCATGAATACACTCTCACGGCATATTGCGGTGGAAGAGGCTACGCTGAAGGTGCTCATGCGGACGGCGGTAAGGCAAGCCTTGCTGTTGAGTTTGTCACCGTACGACTTTTTTGCGCAACTCATCAATAGCCACGAGCATACGCGTGTGAGTCTGTCAGACCTTAAGGACTGGCGTAAATATATAAAGGTAAACCGCCCGCTGATGGACGGGCTCATCGGTAGGTTTGAGGCTGAGGAGATCAAGGAGGCGTTTAACGATGAGGCTTTCCGGATTTTCAATGAAGTGCTGGAAACAGGCAAGGTGGAGCCTGAAGAATATGAATCGCACCTGGCACAGTTCAACGCCGTAGTGCCCATCCAGCTAAACGATGTGTGGTCTAATAATGCTCCCAAAGTGGAGGAGGTAGTACCGCCCCAACCCGCGCCACCCCAAGAGCCACCCCGGCCTCTGGTCACTTTTGAGGATGACGAGGAGGAAGAGCCTGCGGAAGCGGAAGGGCCTCCTACCCTGAACGACCAATGGCGCAAGGAACAACGCACCCTAGCGGATGATCTGCACCAGCAGCAAAAGGTGAGTTCACTGAAACAGTTCATCACACTAAACCAACGCTATATGTTTGTAAGGGATCTGTTTGGCAATGATCCTGAGGCTTTCAATAAGGCACTAGAGCAAGTAGAGGCGCAGTCGAATCTGGATGATGCCTTGCGGATATTGGTAGATAACCATGCTAGCCACCGGGGCTGGGACATGGACTCGGTGCCCGTAACGGAGTTGCTAGATGTGATCTCTAAACGCTACGCCTAACGCATGGGGGCTACCACCTGCAAAAACTGCGGAACCAACTTTGCGGGCAATTTCTGCCCTAACTGCGGCCAAAAAGCCACGGTGGGTAGGATTACCCTGAGGAAATCGATAAAGGAAGCGGCGGATAATTTCTTCAACTTAAACCGCGGGTTGCTGCCTACGGTGCGTGACTTGCTGATACGACCGGGCAGTATGCTGAGCGGGTATCTGGATGGCAAGCGGAAGCGCTATTTGCATCCGGTACGGATGATTCTGGCGGTCTTGGCGGTCAGCTATTTGATATTTTTTGTGCTCATTCCTGACGGATGGATGATGCAAGTGCAAACGAGTACTGATGATCCGGAGGCGGCGGCTTTTGCACAGAAATTTGGAGAATTTTTCTCCGACCAGATGTCTAAAAATTACACCCTGTATACGCTATCCAGTTTACCGTTTTTAGCGATATGGTATCGGATCTTTTTCAGAAAAAATGGATATAACTCAGGTGAATACATCACGGTATTGACCTACGTTACGGGTATTGTAACGATACTACCGGCACCTTTTCTGCCGCTTATTTATGCAGGGGTGTTCTCTACCACCCAATACCTGTATTTAAACCTGGCAATTACTCTAGGATATTCGGTGTATGCTCTCACGGCTTGGTTACGACCCAAAAGGAAGCTTTGGGGGCTCATCAAAGTGACCATCGCCTATCTGTTTGGCTACATATCGTGGATTTTAGTTTTCGCTACGGCAATGTTCTTTGTAGGGCTAAAACAAGGTGTGTATTCCTTGGAGGATTTTGCACCGAAGCAGACTATCCCGGCGGTTGATTCTGTAGGCATGGGGGATACCACACGACTCCAACTAGATTCTTTGCCCGCCGAGGGACACTAAACGGCTCCGTTTCCAGTTATGGGTTTACCTATGACAAATATGCTTCGTTTACCAAAGTACCTGGGCCTCCTTGCGGTTGGGTGTATCATCGTGCTGGTAGGTTGCCAGCAACCTGTACCAGACGACCCCATCCCGATTGTGCAGGTCAATGAACAGATCAATCTGAATAGCTTGCTTTATGATGACCTCAATGTCATAGGAGGCACTATAACGCTGGACAATGCGGGGGTAAAGGGGATCATTGTGTACCGGGCGAGTTTGGATGAATTCCGGGCTTTTGACCGGGCGTGTAGTTTTCGGCCTTCGTTGGAATGCGAACGGGTTTCGGTAGACGACTCGGGGTTGTTTATGATTGATACTTGCTGTAGTTCTACCTTCGATTTTTTTGGGTTTCCCAGTGCTGGGCCGGCCTCCTGGCCCCTACGTGAATATCAAACCTTAGTGAGTGGGGATAACCTGCTGATCCGCAACTGATCGGGTATCCACATCTTTTCCACAAGGAGGAAATGTACCCAGAGGGATATTTCATTCCTGATGATTTTTTACTAAGTTGAGAGAACTCCTACACCTACAGCTGGGCTGCTTATGCTAGAATCGTTCCTGCGGTACCTTGCACATGAGAAACGCTATAGTGAGCACACGCTTACTTCGTACCGCCATGACCTGGAACAATTGCAGACCTTTCTGACGGAGCAGGCCCCTGGTACTGAAATAGAGCAAACTGATGCTCTTTCCTTACGTGCCTGGATAGTCTCACTGGTAGACGACGGGATGTCTGCCCGGACCATCAACCGCAAGATGGCTAGCCTGAGGAGTTTCTATAAATTTCTGATGCGCCGGGAGGTAATCACCAAAGACCCCACTACCAAGCTCCGGGCGATGAAGACTCCCAAATCGCTCCCCAATTTTGCCCAAGAACCTGAGATTCAGCGACTCTTGGATCACCTGGATACCCCCGAGGATTTCGAAGGATGGCGGGACCGATTGATCATAGAAATGCTGTACGGGACGGGCATTCGTCTGTCAGAACTATTGGGTTTGGAGGCAGGAGATATCGAGTGGAGTGGTGGTACTATAAAAGTGCTGGGTAAGCGAAATAAGGAACGGGTAGTTCCTTTTCCCCGGCCGCTGCAAAACACCCTAAAAAGTTACCTGGCGGCCAAAAATGAGGCATTTTCTACCAACGTGAGCCCTCGGTTAATCGTTACTAATAAGGGAGAGGAGGGTTACCCGGTGTTGGTTTACCGTACCGTGAAACGATACTTGGATCAGTTCACATCGATAGACAAACGGAGCCCTCACGTACTGCGCCATACCTATGCAACCCACTTGCTAGATAAGGGGGCAGATTTGAACGCGGTAAAAGATCTCCTGGGTCATGCCTCGCTGGCAGCGACTCAGGTTTATACCCATAATTCGCTTGACAAACTCAAGACTGTGTTTGAGCAAGCGCATCCAAAAGCTTAGTTATTATTAACCTTAAAATGTTACGCCTATGAGATTGCAAATGCATTCTATTCACTTCGATGCCGATCAAAAGTTAAAGGACTTTATTCAGCGGAAGGCGGACAAACTGGAAACTTTCTACGACCGCATTGTGGACGGGGAGGTTTTTATGCGCTTAGAGAAAAATGACAACCGGGAGAACAAGGTTGTAGAGATTAAATTGAACGTACCAGGAAACCAACTCTTTTCGAAAGAACATTCCACAAGTTTTGAAGCGGCTACCGACCAAGCCGTAGAGGCACTTCGCCGACAACTAAAGAAGTTTAAAGAGAAGTAAGCCCCCACATGTGATATTGATAGAAACCGCCCTTGAACAAGGGGCGGTTTTTTTGTGTGTTTTGAGTGATAAAAGGGGAACACGAGGGCTCTAAGAAGCCTCAGAGATCACTGAGTACTTATGATCACAGAATGGTTTGGGGCAAGAAGAGACTACCTCGTGGAATCCCACTCCCAATATTCCTCTGAGTATAGGTGGGGTAGAAGCGATTGCCAAGGTCATTCCAATAGCTCGAGTGGCAACATTTCCCATAGTCTGGAAACAAGCAGTCAACAACTTGGTAGGATCTCTATGCCTACTATCCTCTGCGTAGCAGGCCTCACAGGGCAGTGCAATAGAGTGTGTGGCGGAGGGCAAGTAACTCACAGTGAGCGGGTTTGTAGTCGCTACCTAGTTCCCTCTCATTGCTAGCTGTGGCGTGCTTTCGTAGCTGGCAGAAAATCTCCTGCATGTGGGAACAGCCAGGTTTCTTCACCATGCAGATACCCGACTAGGCGTCCCCGTCCGGCTCGTGATGTCCGAGACAAAAAAGAGATTGGGATGGGAAAGCCACCCCAATTTCGAGAGTCACTTGGCTTGGGCTCGGAGTTCCTTTTTCAGGATTTTGCCCGTAGCATTCATAGGCAAGGCATCCAGGAATTCGATGATGCGAGGGTATTTGTAGGCGGCAATGCGTTCTTTGGTCCACTCCATAAGGGCCTCTGCTTCTACGGATGCCCCATCAGCCAGCACCACACAGGCTTTGATTTCCTCTCCGTGCTCTTCATGCGGAACGCCTATCACAGCTACCAGCGAAACGGCTTCGTGCTGGATCATCACTTCCTCTACCTCTCGGGGGTACACATTGAGCCCTCCGCGGATGATCATGTCCTTCGTTCGGTCCACAATGTAGAAGAAACCATCCTCGTCTTTCCTGGCAATATCTCCCGAGTGTAGCCAGCCCCCTTTAAGCGTTTCTGCATTGGCCTCGGGCCTTTTGTAGTAGCCTTTCATGACGTTGTGCCCCCGATAGCAAAGCTCTCCCTTCTCTCCTACCGGCACATCGTTGTCATCAGCATCTACCAGCTTCACTTCTACCCCCCAGATGGGTGTACCTATAGAACCTGGCTTGCGCCCAAAGCGCAACTGGTTGAAGGTGACCACAGGCGCACCTTCGGACATCCCGTAGCCTTCCATGATGGGAACGGAAAAGCGCTCTTCGAAATCATTGAGCACTTGCACGGGCAGGGAAGCGCCCCCTGAAACGGCCACACGCAGGGTATTGGCTATTTTTTCGTAGTTGGGGCCTTCTTCCCGGTAGTTGACTAGCCCCCAATACATAGTAGGTACTCCGGCAAACACGGAGACGTCATGCTTTTCCATCAGGCCAAATACTGCGGCCGCATCAAAACGCGGCAGGAGAATGCTGGTGACCCCCTCATAGATACCCGCATTCATGAGGACTGTCATGGCGAATATATGGAACATGGGGAGCACAATCAGCTGGGTATCTGCGTGTTGGGTGCCCAATATATCCCGCGATACCATAGCGTTGAGCAGCAGATTGCTATGAGTTAACTCCGCACCTTTGGGCCGGCCAGTAGTACCGGAGGTATAGATGATCACGGCCGTGTCATCCCCCTGGGTGGCATGGGCCTCGCCTACCGGGGCTTGCCCGGCCATCAAACCGCCTAAGGTTTGGGCTCCTTCTATAGACGCGGGTGCATCCATGGTAGGCATGATCATGAAAAAATGCTCGCAGGCAGCTACCCGTTCAAAGGCGGTATGCCCCATAGTCCCCATGGGCAGCTCCTCGGTGCCTACAAAGGTGAAGTAAGCCTTGGCCTCGCTGTTTTCCAGATGGTACTGAATTTCGTCCGGCTTCAGAAGCACACTCAGTGGCACCACCACGGCTCCTGCTTTCAGGATACCGAAATAGACCATGGGGAAGTAGGGCAGGTTCAAACAGCCGAGTGCTACTTTATCTCCGGGTTGGATTCCTTTGGCCCGCAGTCCGTTAGCAATCTGGTTAGCCGCACCGTTCACTTGTGCGTAGGACAGGGAAGTATCCATGAACGTAAAGGCGGTTTTTTGGGGGTACTTGCGGGCAGCGTCCTCAATAAGGACCGATAAATTGAGCATGAAAAATGGGATTTAGGTGCTTGTTTTCGTAGGCGGGAAGCCCTTTCTCAAAATAATATTGGCTTTCCTTGCTTCAAGATAACCGATCCTATGGGTGGCTGTTTGCCATTCATCCCATTATTTGGCGCCAAATAATGGGATGAATGGCAAACAGCCACCCATAGGATCGGTTATCTTGAAGCAAGGAAAGCCAATATTATTTTGAGAAAGGGCTTCCCGCCTACGAAAACAAGCACCTAAATCCCATTTTTCATGCTCAATTTATCGGTCCTTATTGAGGACGCTGCCCGCAAGTACCCCCAAAAAACCGCCTTTACGTTCATGGATACTTCCCTGTCCTACGCACAAGTGAACGGTGCGGCTAACCAGATTGCTAACGGACTGCGGGCCAAAGGAATCCAACCCGGAGATAAAGTAGCACTCGGCTGTTTGAACCTGCCCTACTTCCCCATGGTCTATTTCGGTATCCTGAAAGCAGGAGCCGTGGTGGTGCCACTGAGTGTGCTTCTGAAGCCGGACGAAATTCAGTACCATCTGGAAAACAGCGAGGCCAAGGCTTACTTCACCTTTGTAGGCACCGAGGAGCTGCCCATGGGGACTATGGGGCATACCGCCTTTGAACGGGTAGCTGCCTGCGAGCATTTTTTCATGATCATGCCTACCATGGATGCACCCGCGTCTATAGAAGGAGCCCAAACCTTAGGCGGTTTGATGGCCGGGCAAGCCCCGGTAGGCGAGGCCCATGCCACCCAGGGGGATGACACGGCCGTGATCATCTATACCTCCGGTACTACTGGCCGGCCCAAAGGTGCGGAGTTAACTCATAGCAATCTGCTGCTCAACGCTATGGTATCGCGGGATATATTGGGCACCCAACACGCAGATACCCAGCTGATTGTGCTCCCCATGTTCCATATATTCGCCATGACAGTCCTCATGAATGCGGGTATCTATGAGGGGGTCACCAGCATTCTCCTGCCGCGTTTTGATGCGGCCGCAGTATTTGGCCTGATGGAAAAGCATGACGTCTCCGTGTTTGCCGGAGTACCTACTATGTATTGGGGGCTAGTCAACTACCGGGAAGAAGGCCCCAACTACGAAAAAATAGCCAATACCCTGCGTGTGGCCGTTTCAGGGGGCGCTTCCCTGCCCGTGCAAGTGCTCAATGATTTCGAAGAGCGCTTTTCCGTTCCCATCATGGAAGGCTACGGGATGTCCGAAGGTGCGCCTGTGGTCACCTTCAACCAGTTGCGCTTTGGGCGCAAGCCAGGTTCTATAGGTACACCCATCTGGGGGGTAGAAGTGAAGCTGGTAGATGCTGATGACAACGATGTGCCGGTAGGAGAGAAGGGAGAGCTTTGCTATCGGGGGCACAACGTCATGAAAGGCTACTACAAAAGGCCCGAGGCCAATGCAGAAACGCTTAAAGGGGGCTGGCTACACTCGGGAGATATTGCCAGGAAAGACGAGGATGGTTTCTTCTACATTGTGGACCGAACGAAGGACATGATCATCCGCGGAGGGCTCAATGTGTACCCCCGAGAGGTAGAGGAAGTGATGATCCAGCACGAAGCCGTTTCGCTGGTAGCTGTGATAGGCGTTCCGCATGAAGAGCACGGAGAGGAAATCAAAGCCTGTGTGGTGCTGGCTGATGGGGCATCCGTAGAAGCAGAGGCCCTTATGGAGTGGACCAAAGAACGCATTGCCGCCTACAAATACCCTCGCATCATCGAATTCCTGGATGCCTTGCCTATGAATGCTACGGGCAAAATCCTGAAAAAGGAACTCCGAGCCCAAGCCAAGTGACTCTCGAAATTGGGGTGGCTTTCCCATCCCAATCTCTTTTTTGTCTCGGACATCACGAGCCGGACGGGGACGCCTAGTCGGGTATCTGCATGGTGAAGAAACCTGGCTGTTCCCACATGCAGGAGATTTTCTGCCAGCTACGAAAGCACGCCACAGCTAGCAATGAGAGGGAACTAGGTAGCGACTACAAACCCGCTCACTGTGAGTTACTTGCCCTCCGCCACACACTCTATTGCACTGCCCTGTGAGGCCTGCTACGCAGAGGATAGTAGGCATAGAGATCCTACCAAGTTGTTGACTGCTTGTTTCCAGACTATGGGAAATGTTGCCACTCGAGCTATTGGAATGACCTTGGCAATCGCTTCTACCCCACCTATACTCAGAGGAATATTGGGAGTGGGATTCCACGAGGTAGTCTCTTCTTGCCCCAAACCATTCTGTGATCATAAGTACTCAGTGATCTCTGAGGCTTCTTAGAGCCCTCGTGTTCCCCTTTTATCACTCAAAACACACAAAAAAACCGCCCCTTGTTCAAGGGCGGTTTCTATCAATATCACATGTGGGGGCTTACTTCTCTTTAAACTTCTTTAGTTGTCGGCGAAGTGCCTCTACGGCTTGGTCGGTAGCCGCTTCAAAACTTGTGGAATGTTCTTTCGAAAAGAGTTGGTTTCCTGGTACGTTCAATTTAATCTCTACAACCTTGTTCTCCCGGTTGTCATTTTTCTCTAAGCGCATAAAAACCTCCCCGTCCACAATGCGGTCGTAGAAAGTTTCCAGTTTGTCCGCCTTCCGCTGAATAAAGTCCTTTAACTTTTGATCGGCATCGAAGTGAATAGAATGCATTTGCAATCTCATAGGCGTAACATTTTAAGGTTAATAATAACTAAGCTTTTGGATGCGCTTGCTCAAACACAGTCTTGAGTTTGTCAAGCGAATTATGGGTATAAACCTGAGTCGCTGCCAGCGAGGCATGACCCAGGAGATCTTTTACCGCGTTCAAATCTGCCCCCTTATCTAGCAAGTGGGTTGCATAGGTATGGCGCAGTACGTGAGGGCTCCGTTTGTCTATCGATGTGAACTGATCCAAGTATCGTTTCACGGTACGGTAAACCAACACCGGGTAACCCTCCTCTCCCTTATTAGTAACGATTAACCGAGGGCTCACGTTGGTAGAAAATGCCTCATTTTTGGCCGCCAGGTAACTTTTTAGGGTGTTTTGCAGCGGCCGGGGAAAAGGAACTACCCGTTCCTTATTTCGCTTACCCAGCACTTTTATAGTACCACCACTCCACTCGATATCTCCTGCCTCCAAACCCAATAGTTCTGACAGACGAATGCCCGTCCCGTACAGCATTTCTATGATCAATCGGTCCCGCCATCCTTCGAAATCCTCGGGGGTATCCAGGTGATCCAAGAGTCGCTGAATCTCAGGTTCTTGGGCAAAATTGGGGAGCGATTTGGGAGTCTTCATCGCCCGGAGCTTGGTAGTGGGGTCTTTGGTGATTACCTCCCGGCGCATCAGAAATTTATAGAAACTCCTCAGGCTAGCCATCTTGCGGTTGATGGTCCGGGCAGACATCCCGTCGTCTACCAGTGAGACTATCCAGGCACGTAAGGAAAGAGCATCAGTTTGCTCTATTTCAGTACCAGGGGCCTGCTCCGTCAGAAAGGTCTGCAATTGTTCCAGGTCATGGCGGTACGAAGTAAGCGTGTGCTCACTATAGCGTTTCTCATGTGCAAGGTACCGCAGGAACGATTCTAGCATAAGCAGCCCAGCTGTAGGTGTAGGAGTTCTCTCAACTTAGTAAAAAATCATCAGGAATGAAATATCCCTCTGGGTACATTTCCTCCTTGTGGAAAAGATGTGGATACCCGATCAGTTGCGGATCAGCAGGTTATCCCCACTCACTAAGGTTTGATATTCACGTAGGGGCCAGGAGGCCGGCCCAGCACTGGGAAACCCAAAAAAATCGAAGGTAGAACTACAGCAAGTATCAATCATAAACAACCCCGAGTCGTCTACCGAAACCCGTTCGCATTCCAACGAAGGCCGAAAACTACACGCCCGGTCAAAAGCCCGGAATTCATCCAAACTCGCCCGGTACACAATGATCCCCTTTACCCCCGCATTGTCCAGCGTTATAGTGCCTCCTATGACATTGAGGTCATCATAAAGCAAGCTATTCAGATTGATCTGTTCATTGACCTGCACAATCGGGATGGGGTCGTCTGGTACAGGTTGCTGGCAACCTACCAGCACGATGATACACCCAACCGCAAGGAGGCCCAGGTACTTTGGTAAACGAAGCATATTTGTCATAGGTAAACCCATAACTGGAAACGGAGCCGTTTAGTGTCCCTCGGCGGGCAAAGAATCTAGTTGGAGTCGTGTGGTATCCCCCATGCCTACAGAATCAACCGCCGGGATAGTCTGCTTCGGTGCAAAATCCTCCAAGGAATACACACCTTGTTTTAGCCCTACAAAGAACATTGCCGTAGCGAAAACTAAAATCCACGATATGTAGCCAAACAGATAGGCGATGGTCACTTTGATGAGCCCCCAAAGCTTCCTTTTGGGTCGTAACCAAGCCGTGAGAGCATACACCGAATATCCTAGAGTAATTGCCAGGTTTAAATACAGGTATTGGGTGGTAGAGAACACCCCTGCATAAATAAGCGGCAGAAAAGGTGCCGGTAGTATCGTTACAATACCCGTAACGTAGGTCAATACCGTGATGTATTCACCTGAGTTATATCCATTTTTTCTGAAAAAGATCCGATACCATATCGCTAAAAACGGTAAACTGGATAGCGTATACAGGGTGTAATTTTTAGACATCTGGTCGGAGAAAAATTCTCCAAATTTCTGTGCAAAAGCCGCCGCCTCCGGATCATCAGTACTCGTTTGCACTTGCATCATCCATCCGTCAGGAATGAGCACAAAAAATATCAAATAGCTGACCGCCAAGACCGCCAGAATCATCCGTACCGGATGCAAATAGCGCTTCCGCTTGCCATCCAGATACCCGCTCAGCATACTGCCCGGTCGTATCAGCAAGTCACGCACCGTAGGCAGCAACCCGCGGTTTAAGTTGAAGAAATTATCCGCCGCTTCCTTTATCGATTTCCTCAGGGTAATCCTACCCACCGTGGCTTTTTGGCCGCAGTTAGGGCAGAAATTGCCCGCAAAGTTGGTTCCGCAGTTTTTGCAGGTGGTAGCCCCCATGCGTTAGGCGTAGCGTTTAGAGATCACATCTAGCAACTCCGTTACGGGCACCGAGTCCATGTCCCAGCCCCGGTGGCTAGCATGGTTATCTACCAATATCCGCAAGGCATCATCCAGATTCGACTGCGCCTCTACTTGCTCTAGTGCCTTATTGAAAGCCTCAGGATCATTGCCAAACAGATCCCTTACAAACATATAGCGTTGGTTTAGTGTGATGAACTGTTTCAGTGAACTCACCTTTTGCTGCTGGTGCAGATCATCCGCTAGGGTGCGTTGTTCCTTGCGCCATTGGTCGTTCAGGGTAGGAGGCCCTTCCGCTTCCGCAGGCTCTTCCTCCTCGTCATCCTCAAAAGTGACCAGAGGCCGGGGTGGCTCTTGGGGTGGCGCGGGTTGGGGCGGTACTACCTCCTCCACTTTGGGAGCATTATTAGACCACACATCGTTTAGCTGGATGGGCACTACGGCGTTGAACTGTGCCAGGTGCGATTCATATTCTTCAGGCTCCACCTTGCCTGTTTCCAGCACTTCATTGAAAATCCGGAAAGCCTCATCGTTAAACGCCTCCTTGATCTCCTCAGCCTCAAACCTACCGATGAGCCCGTCCATCAGCGGGCGGTTTACCTTTATATATTTACGCCAGTCCTTAAGGTCTGACAGACTCACACGCGTATGCTCGTGGCTATTGATGAGTTGCGCAAAAAAGTCGTACGGTGACAAACTCAACAGCAAGGCTTGCCTTACCGCCGTCCGCATGAGCACCTTCAGCGTAGCCTCTTCCACCGCAATATGCCGTGAGAGTGTATTCATGAATTCCTTCAGCCCTTTTCTCACTTCTTTGGACTGGTAGTCAAAGAAGGGGCTTTTTAGCTTGCTGAATTCCTGCTTCCAGGCCTGGAATAGCGCCATGACCACAAACAGATTTACCTGCTTTACCGGGCTTATTTCCAGCAAGTGTTCACCCGTAGCAAACTCGTTCTTATCAAAAAAAGGCCGGGACACACGGTCCGTAAAGGCTTCACTATATCGATCCAGCGCAGTGTGGTTCAGTTTGCTCTCCATGGGTGATTTACTTTCCTTTGTAAAGTTATAAAATATGCCACAGATCCTGGTGGAGAACCTGCAAGGGCTCCAAATATCCGTACCGGAAAGAACAACGAAAAGCGTACTCCAACTAGTGCAAGAAAATTTTATTGATTGGATGCACGCCTGTGGAGCCAAAGGGCGGTGTACCACCTGCCGGATGGTTGTAAAAGAAGGTATGGAGGGCTTAAGTTCCCTTTCGCGGTTCGAGGAAA
>JBCBHI010000062.1:0-12413 GCA_038525885.1 Bacteroidota bacterium | reverse complement strand
GACCAGGCGCTAAGCCCCATCCGCATGCGCGACGAATTAACCGATACCCAGTTCCTAGGCGAAGCATAAGTCCGTTTTCCTCACTTTTCATTTAGAACCTTGATGTAGGTTGCTCTGAGAATCTACTGCCTATTCAACCCCGGATGAACTAGGAGCCTACATGAGACCGTCGTAAGAATGACTAACATCCAGTAAACCCACCTTTGTCGGTGTTTAAGCGGGGTGTCACCCACTCGCCGTTGTTGGTGTTTTAGCGCAGCGGCACCAACAACTACCCGCAGCCGAGGTTGTTCGAGAATCTGGTGTCTAACCACCTGTTTCAAGCTAGTGGCCTGACCTGGGACAAAATGATTGGATCATGGATAGACCAAGAGCCTTAGTGCCGTCCTCTCCGAGGACTTGATGGACTACGATTGGCATTGCATACCCCGAAGTTACCTTCGGGGCAAATCTCTGGCGTCCCTTCCAGGGACTCCCTCCATGGTCGAGGTTCGAACCCGCCGTTGTTGGTGTTTGATGGCAGCGGACCACTTGCCGTTGTCGGTGTTTAAGCGGGGTGCCACCCACTCGCCGTTGTTGGTGTTTTAGCGCAGCGGCACCAACAACCTACGCGGTCCAGCTTGTTGGGGAATCTGGTGTCTAATCACCTGTTTCAAGCTAGTGGCCTGACCCGGGACAAAATGAGTGGATGATGGGCAACCCAGAGACCTAAGTATCGTCCTCTCCGAGGACTTGATGGACTGCGATTGGCTATGCATACCCCGAAGTTACCTTCGGGGCAAATCTCTGGCGTCCCTTCCAGGAACTCCCTCCATTGTCGAAGTTCGAACCTGCCGTTGTTGGTGTTTGAGGGCAGTGGCACCACTCACCGTTGTTGGTGTTTAAGCGCAGGCTACGCGCCCCGGCGACACCAACAACTTATGCAGTTCAACTTGTAGGTGCTAAAGCGCAGCCTTCTCGCCCACAGGTTCACCTTTCTTTCGTAAACAGCCAGTTTTCACATTCCTAGTAGCCATAGAGGCCAGGCTGATCCTTTTGCCAAGGCAGAAGTTAGCATGCAATTGCGCTGTATTGTGAAGATCTAATTTGACAAATACGAAACTAATTACGATAATTACTTTCGTATTTGTCGAATAACCTAAAGTTAAGCCGGATTTCTGGAGACTTCTCGCCGTTGTCGGTGTTTTAGGGCGGTAAGCCCGTCACCGACAACCTACGCGGTAAAGCAGTCCCCGGATTTTGGCCTGATTCAAAACCAATCGGAAAAACATGAAAGGAACCCATTTGGGGGAGCTGGAAGAGCTAGTGATGCTGGTGACGGCCGCCTTGTACGATGAGGCCTACGGAGTGGCCATTATGGATGCACTCTGTGAACGTACAGGCCGTAAGCTGAGCATAAGCTCCGTGCATGCCGTACTGAAGCGGCTGGAAGAGAAAGGATTTTTGGGCAGTAGGTACGACGGCGCTACGGGTGAGCGTGGTGGCCGACGCAAACGACTGTTCAGGATAACCAGCCAAGGAGAAGCCGCGCTGCGCCAGGCCCGGGAGCTCCGCAACGGTATCTGGGATACCATCCCCAAATTGGCCTTTGGCCAGAACTAAGCCACCCATGCACGAACCGCAACAACAACTACCGTGGATGGGCCGTCTGCTGGATCGGCTGTGTTCTGAAAAACTTTCCGAAGGGATACTAGGCGACCTTGCCGAACTCTACGACCGCGACCGGGAGTACTACGGCCCCCAGCGGGCCGGACGCCGCTATGCCTGGCGGGCCTTGGGTTTTGTTCGCCTCACCTTTCTAAAAGCTTGGTCAAATCACTCAAAATCAGGACGTATTATGTGGACGAATCATTTAAAAGTAAGCTGGCGGTCGCTGCTAAGGCACCGCCGTTATTTCGCTATCAACACCATTGGGCTTACCCTGGCCCTGGTTTGCGGGCTCTTTGCCGCGCTTTTCTGGCTAGATGAGACCGCCTACGATCTCCAGCATTCCGAAGGCCAGCAGGTTTTCCGGCTGTACAAGGAGAATATTAACCAGGAGAAAGGTACCCGGGTGGAAACCGCCGAGACGAGCGGGCTTTTTGGGCCCGTGGCCATGGAGACGATACCTGAGGTGGAGAGCTACGTGCGCTGGTGGCATCAGGATGCCATTGTGAGCTATGAAAACACCCATTTGGAGCTGGAAGGCTGGGTGTACACGGACAGCACCTTTTTTGATGAATTCAACCTAGAACTAGTGCGGGGCAACCCGCAAACCGTTTTGGACGCTCCCTTTTCGGTAGTGCTCACCGAAACCCTGGCTCATTCCCTGTTCGGTGGGACTGATCCGGTGGGCCAATCCATTTTGGGAAATGGGGATGTGCCCTACACGGTGACCGGGGTAGTAGAGGACCCTCCGCGCCAACAGCATTTGCTGTACGATGTACTGGCTAGCTATCATAGCACGGCCACGGAAACTCTAAACCAGTCGTGGTTGAATAACTGGGTCACCCAGGCTACGGGCACCTATCTGGTATTGACCGAAGGGGCCTCAACCGCCCTTGTGGAGGATAAATTAAAGGCGCTGCTGGATACCCATTTGCCTGAACGGAGCGAAAGCTACTTTCCTAAACTTCAGCCCCTCAGTGAGGTATATCTACACAGCCAGGACATCATCTACGGCCCGGAGGTCCGGAAAGGGAATGCGCGCTTTCTGTGGATTTTGGTAGGCACGGGCCTGCTAGTGCTATTGGTAGCTGGGGTGAATTATGTAAACATTGGCCTGGCCAAGATCAGCCGCAGTGTCAAGGAAGTAGGCGTGCGCAAGGCCATAGGCGCCACCCGTGGCCTCATTCGCCAGCGCTTCCTAATCGAGACGGCTTTGCAGGTGGTGCTTGCTTCCGTATTGGCTTTGATGCTGGTAGGTATTTTACTGCCACAATTCAACCAACTCACGGGTAGGGCGCTGCCCTATAGCTTGCTTTGGCAAGGTCCCCTCTTACTGGGTTGGTTAGCCATTCTAGGACTACTCACGCTAGCGGTGGGTTGGTATCCGGCGCTTTTAGTAGGTACCTATGGCACCACCGATCTGTTGCGCAGCCACCACCGAAACGTGCGAATAAAAGGACTTCGCCAGCTCCTTTTAGTAGTTCAGTACACCATTTCCATCGGTCTCATCATTAGTACCCTTTTTATCCATCGGCAAACCCAGTTCCTGCTAGGCAAAACCGTCCGGCCCGGAGCAGAGCCCGTGGTGGTATTACAAGGGGGAGCGTTGATGGAACCACACCTGGAAAGGTTGGTAGGCGAACTCGAGAAACACAGCAATATCCAAAGCGTATCTGCCTGCCAGGCCACCATCGGCAGTGGCACCTTTGGTACCCGGTTAACCATTGAAGAGACCACCATCAACCCTGCTCTGTTTCGTGTCGACGGCCATTTTGACGAAGTGTATAATCTCACCATGGCTGAGGGGCGTTTCCTGGACGATGACCTG
The DNA here is from genome assembly GCA_038525885.1 of Bacteroidota bacterium. GTDB lineage: Bacteria > Bacteroidota > Bacteroidia > Cytophagales > Cyclobacteriaceae > DMST01. The sequence goes on along the minus strand of JBCBHI010000062.1, from coordinate 8,938 downwards.
GCCACGGATTCGGCCTCGGTGGTGGTAAACCAGGCCTTTATAGACTACCTAGGATGGGAGTCCGCCACCAACCGGTATTTGAGCGAAGGCGATACCGCTTCCTACTTTCCTATTGTAGGCGTAGTGGAGGATTTTCACTTTCGCTCGCCCGCCCAAGAGAAGGTACAACCCGCCCTGTTCGTGTTGTATCCTGCTAACCGCCACAATATTTCGGTCCAACTAGGGTCTGGGGATACTCGCCAAACGCTGGACTTCATGGAGAGCCTATGGCTGGCACAGGGCACGCGGCTGCCCTTTCGCTATCGGTTTGTAGACGACTGGTTTGCCCGGCAGTTTGCCAGTGAGCGTCAGATGCTACAAACCGGTACGGTGTTCTCCGTACTGAGTATTGTACTGTGCTTATTGGGCTTGTTTGGACTCACGAGCTTGTTGCTTGAGCAGCGTCGCAAGGAGATCAGCATTCGGAAAGTACTGGGAGCCAACCAGCAGAGCCTGGCCCTGCTCATCAACCGGCCTTTTCTGCAACTGGCGGGTATTGGATTTGTGGTGGCCATACCGCTGGCTGACTGGTTCGTGCAACGTTGGGTAGCTCAGTTTGCCTATCCCATCCCCCTGGGTATGGGGCCTTTCGTGGTGGCAGGCCTATTGGCCTTGGGGCTAAGCCTCGTGACGGTGTCCGTACTCACATTGCGTACTGCCCGAGCTAATCCGGCGAGCACCCTCAAGGAGGATTGATTTTGTGAAGCTGTGGAGGGGATGCGTCCCTTTCACAGCTCCTTCAGTACCTGAGAGTATAGGTGCACAATCTCAGCGGTGCCGTGGTTTTGGATGAAATGCTGAAAGCGCGGGCCGGAGTTGAGTTCCAGCAAGTACCAGCCTCCAGAAGAGTCCACCAGAAGGTCTACGCCTACCCAGGAAATGGGGAAGACCTTAAATATCGGCTTCACAAACCCCTGTATCTGTTCCAACAAAGCCGATTCCTTTACTAACAAACTGCGACCTTCTGGCAGTTGCCAGTAGTTGGCCTTGAAAGCCCGCTGCCCGGCAAAACGCTCGTACGCTAATAGAAGTCGGCCACGAAAAAACACCGCCCTGAACTCCCTTTCCGTCGTAATGAATTGCTGTGCCAGCGCCACGTAGTCATAGTCTTTATCCTCCCGGTTGAAGATAGCCTGAAAGGCATTTTCAGCTTCGACAGCGGATTGGGCCATGTACACCTGGGAGCCCAATGCTCCTCGGTTTCGCTTGATTATTTGAGGGAAGCCAAACTGCTCCTCGGCCACCTGCACCATCTGGGCTACCGAAGTTTGATGCTTGTAGGCCTCGTACTGCGTGGCCTGATGAGGATCAAAGAACCCCAGGGTTGCGGGCATAGGAATGACCTTGTGCAAGAGCTGGTAGGTATGCTCTTTGTCCAGGCAAATTCTGGCCTCTGTTTCTGTGTTGAAGGAGGTGTAATTGCGCTCAAACAGGTACTGATGACCGCCCACTTCTAGCGTGATCAGGTTCCCGTTTCGGTCGTGAACCTGATAGGGGAGGCCCAGCTTACTAGCGGCCTCCGTGAGGCACTTCAGTTCGGGAAGCATCCTGAAGGGGTAGACAAATCGGTCGAAAGAAAGGGAAAAGTACCTTAGCCCGGTTCAGAGACTAGTTAGCCGCTGGTGAAGACTTGGGGCGGTGTTTGTCTAGAACTTCGAACCGCGAAGCGTTGCTAACAAACTCAGGTACCATCGATTTCATTTGTGAAACCAATTTCATTTCGTCTGCTTCTAACGTTAGTTCGATAAGCCGCTCTATATTTTCCTGCACCGCATGGAAGGCATACTCCTTCACCTTCGCAATCATGATTTTGGGGTGGTGGGTACGCAAAGTATTCTCCTCGGTGGCTAGCAGTTCTTCGTACAACTTTTCGCCCTCTCTTAGCCCGGTATACTGAATCTCAATGTCCTTGTCTACCTGCAAGCCAGACAGTTGAATCATCCGCTTGGCCAAGTCCGCTATTTTGATGGACTTACCCATGTCAAAGACATAAATCTCGCCCCCTTGGCCCATGGCTCCGGCTTCCAGCACCAACTGGCATGCCTCGGGGATGGTCATAAAATACCGCTCTATGTCCGGGTGAGTAACCGTAACGGGCCCTCCTCGGTTGATTTGCTTCTTGAACAGCGGGATCACCGATCCATTGGAGCCCAGCACATTGCCAAACCGCGTGGTTACGAACTGAGTAGGCGAGTTCTCCGTGAGGTGCACGTAGTGGTTGAGTGCTTGCACGTAAATCTCGGCAATCCGTTTGGTGGCTCCCATCACGTTGGTGGGGTTCACCGCTTTGTCCGTAGATACCAGGACAAACTTCTCCACGTGATACTTTATGGACAGGTCCGCCACATTCTGGGTGCCCAGTACATTGGTTAGCACCGCCTCGGTAGGGTAGGTCTCCATAAGAGGTACGTGCTTATAGGCGGCTGCGTGGTACACCACATTCGGGCGGTATTTCTCGAACAACTGCCGCATGCGCAGCTTATTGGTCACATCCGCTACCAGCGGTACCAAGTGGCTGTTCTTGGGCAAGGAGAACAAATCCTGTTGCAGGTCATACAGCGCAGATTCTGCTTGGTCCACCAGGATGATGGTGGCCGGGCTGTACCGCAGTACTTGCCTTACAATTTCGCTGCCTATGGAGCCTGCTGCTCCCGTAATGAGGACCACCTTCTCGTGTAGCTGCTCATTCAGCTGTATTGTCTCCAAGCGAATAGTATCGCGCCCCAGCAGATCCTCAATGTTGATTTCTTTAATCTGATTCAGGGTGAATTCTCCTTTCACCCAGCGGTTAGCATCGGGTACCTGCCGCACCTTGATGCCCAACTGCAAGCAAGCATCCACAAAGGAATTCTTGCGGTCCTGCCCAAAATTCTGAATGGCAATGATGACCTCCTCAACGCCCTCTTCTTCCACTACCCGTACTAAGTCTTTCTTGGCGTGATAGATTTTTACTCCGCTCAGGTGTTTGCCCACTTTCCTGGGATCATCCTCCAGGAAACCTACCACCCGAACGGGTGAGCGATTGTCAGTATCAATCAAGCCTTTGGTAATGATGCCACTGCGGCCAGCCCCAAATATGAGCGCACGAGTGCTTTTTCGGGTAACATCGGTATAGTAGCTGAATACATATTTCACGCCTAGCCGATAGGCAAACAACAGCAACATGGATACAAAGTAGCTGATGATGAGGGCAGACATGGAGATGATGGTGTCCGGCACAAACCGGCTAATGAGGAAGCCGCCGATGAAGGCCAGCCCAGCTCCTAAGGAAGTGGAGACGAAAATTCTTAATCCATCTTGTAAACCCGTGTACCGGATGATGCCGGCATAGCTCCGGGTGAGGAAGATGGTGACCAAGTTGCAAAACAGATACAACGATACGGTCTGCGTGTACCGGTCTCCGGGTATCTCTTCAATCTGTAGGTTAAATCGAAAAATAAAGGCCAGCGTGATGGATACGAAAAAGATTAATAAGTCTAGAAGTAAAATAATCCATCGTGGCAGTACTCGTAAGCTTTGTACAAATCCGAGCATAGGTTCAGTTAGTTCGTGTGTTACGTGGTCAATGCACGCTTTAGCTCCTGGCAGACTTCCTCTACGGCCGGAGCCGAAAGAGTTACGTCAGATGGCAGCGCCAAACCGCGTTCAAAAAGTATATCTCCCGTACCGTTCCCCATAAAGGGAAGGTGCTGGTAAGCAGGTTGCTGATGCATGGGCTTCCAAAGCCGGGCCACCTCAATTCCCGCCGAATTCAATAACGACTGTACCTGACGTCGCATTTCCCGATCCGGTAATAAAATTCCGTTCAACCAAAAATTGGGCTTTTCGTCTGATTGAGCTTGTTGCCACCCTAAATCAGTCAATTCAGCCAGACCTTCGCGGTACAGTTGGCGAATAGTTCGCTTTGCCTGCAACCGTTCGGTAAGCTGTGGCCAGGTTACTACACCTATTCCTGCGCCAAACCCATTAATTCTATAATTATACCCAACTTCTTTATGAAAATAAAAAGATTTCTGGGTCTTTGCTTGGTGCGCCAGATATTCTGAACGCTCGTGTATGGTAGAGACCGACGAAAGCAGGGCTCCCCCCCCTCCCGTGCTTAATATTTTGTTGTAATTAAAGGATAAGACCCCCGCATCTCCCCAGCTACCTAAAGGCTGCCCCTGGTAAGTGCTTCCCAAGCCCCCCGCGGCATCTTCTATCAGCCACACGTGGTATTTCTGGCAAAGCTCCAAAATAGGTCCTAGTGGGGCAGCATGCCCCAGCACATGGGTAAGAATAACCGCTTTGGGTATTTTACCCTGACGGGCTTTTCTTCTGAGGGCCAGTTCCAGGAGTTCTGGGTCCATCCCCCAGGAGTGAGGTTCGGCGTCTAGCAGAACCGGCGTTGCTCCCGTATACAGAATGGCATTTACTGTAGCCGCAAAGGTGAAATCAGAACAAAGTACTTCATCATCCTGCCCAATGCCCAAAGAAGCTAAGGCTAAGTGGAGTGCCGCCGTACCTGATTGCGTAGCTAGCGCATGGCGCTGGGCATATTCCCCGATCAACCTTTCAAACGCAGTAATGACCCGGTTGGGGGCAGGAACCTGATTTTCCACGATCCACTGCAGATCTTCAACAGCAGGCTGACCAAAATCAGGCGTTATTAGCGGTATGCGGTATGAGTCGGACTTAAGCTTCTCCAATTCGATGATGGTCCAAACGGTCTGAAAACACTGGATTATGTGCTGAAGTCCGTAGGTTATTTAACGTGAAAATTAACAATTTAAGATCAAGAGCAAAGGATGGGGCCTCTGCATACCGCACATCCCACTGCAAACGTTGGTCCCACGGGAGGGCATTGCCCCCTTTGGCTTGGGCCAAACCCGCTAGCCCGGGTAGTACCTGATGGCGTGCCCGTTCCTCTGGAGTGTAGTGGGGCAAGTAGTCTGGCAGCAAGGGTCTGGGTCCTACCCAGCTCATTTGCCCCCGCAAAATATGAAACAGCTGTGGCCATTCATCCAGGTGGGTTTTTCGCAACCAGGTGCCCCATACGGTGAGCCGCTCACCATCGGGTAGAGGTTCTCCAGAAGCACGATGAAGCACTCGCATGGAACGGAATTTCCAAAGAGAAAAAGTTTGCTCTTGGAAGCCTATTCTTTTCTGTTTGAAGAAGGGTTTGCCTGAAAAAGCCACCAAATTGATCAAGAAAACTACCGTGGCGAAAGGCCACGAAAAAATCAATACACTCGCGGCAAGCAAGCAATCCAGGCCTCGCTTTAGGCCCCAGTAGTCTTGTTGGCTTTTCTTTTTGCCCATCTAACCAATCTCCAATACCCTATCATAAATATACCCGCCACAGCCAAGGGTAACCAGCTATAGGCCTGTGAACGCTGTAAATACATAAAACTACCTAGAAATAGTAAGCCAGATGCGGTCATTACTACCAGTACTACTTTGGTATGAGACCATCCGGCCTGTACTAGCTGCTGATAATAATGTTCACGGTGCGCTTGCCAAATTTTCTCTCTGCGGAGCAACCTACGAAACATGGTAAAGGCGGCATCCGCCAGAAAAAACCATAGGATAAGTACGGTGAGATATACGGTATCCGGCGTAGTACCCGACTGCACGTAGAAGGGTAGGGCCGCAAAGAGAAACCCCAGCGAAATGCTACCCACGTCGCCCATGAAAATGGAAGCTTTTCCTGCATTGAAAAAGAGAAAGCCGATAGCCCCCAGTGCCACCAAACTACCCAATACCATACCCACGCCCTGTGGGTCTAGCCAGGCAAAGAATATTCCGGCCAGTAGGGCTTGGGTGCCTGCATAGCCGTTGATGCCATCCATGAAATTGAAAAAGTTGAGGACGGCTAAGATCCAAACAAAACCCAGGGGATAACTCAGCCAGCCCATAGAGAAATTGAGGGGCTCAGGAATAGGGAACTGCGAGATGCCCCCCTGGTCCCAAAGGATAAGGCCGGCCGCCAGGGCATGTACGCCCATCCGCAGGCCTGCCGGCAGGGACCCTCGGTCATCCAGAAAGCTAATAATGGCCACACTGCCCCAGGCTACAAAGAACCAGAGTGAGGGCAAGGTGAGGGTAGGATCTAGCAGCCGCCAGACGATCAAGCCCACCAAGAGGCCCACCAGAATGGCCAGTCCTCCACCGCGTGGGATGGGCCTGGCATGCGATGACCGGGCGTTGGGTACATCCATCAGACCCCCTTTCTGTAGCCAACCGCGCAAAAAATAGGTAAGCGTGAAGCTACAAAGTAGGGTAAGCGCGCCGGCGATGAGTTGATTTTGCATACTAAAGCCAGAATTCGGGATGTTGAGTGACAGATTTGGGAGCCCAATCCCAGGTCTTCCTCGCTAGGGCATCATCAAACGTAAGCGTTTGGGTCATCTTACGATAGGTCTTCCAGGAGAAAGGCATCCTGCGGCGCAGCGCCGTTTCCAGGGTGCTGCCGGCCAGCCCGGCTCCCATACCGACTACCCCAGGCAGCGAACGCGGCGGCTTGTACTGTCTCACCTCCGTGATCACCTTGGCTAGCTCAGCAAAGGAAGGATGCTGACCATCCGTAAGGGTATAGGTGCCCGGGAACTTGGCCGCTACCGGAATGGCTTCGGCTACGTCCTGGGCGAGTACCACACTGCGGCGGGCTTTGCCCTCGGCCAGTTGGAAGAAACGGCCTTTCTTGATGCCCTGTACCATCGCTCCCAGGTTCCCCGGGGCTTCGGGCCCGGCTATCAAGGGCAAGCGTAGAATGGTGGCCGGTACCTGGTGCTGCCGGGACCAGGTACGGACCATTTCCTCGGCCGCTATTTTGCTCAACCCATAAGGGTCTTGGGCGGCCAGAGGTGCGTCCTCCGGTAGGTGTTCCCCTTTATCTTTTCCGAAAACTGCTACCGTACTGATGAAAACAAAGGCCTCAGGGAGTTTGCCAGCATGCTGACTAAGGGCGTCTAGCAAGTGCTGGGTGCCCTCCCGGTTCACCTGATAGAAAACCTGGGCCTCTTCCTCATTTTTGGGTACACTGTGGGCCTTTCCGGCAGCGTGTATTACCAGATCGTACCGCTGGTCGGGTAGTTGGAAGGGCTGCGCAAGGTCTACAGAGAGGTTGATGGCCGCCTGAGAGGAGGGGTGCCGACTCAAGTTGGTGACGGTATAACCCGATTGCTGGAGCTGGGCGGCAATAATGCCTCCTAGAAATCCATTTCCCCCAGTGACCAAAGCGTGCTGACTCATGAGGCGTGTACGTTTTCCAGTACCTCCAGCATACGCTGGCTGAGTACTTCCCGTTTAAATTCTTTTTCGGCCAGGGCGCGGGCATTTTTGCCGAGCTGCTCTACCTGCTCAGGGTGGTCGGCCATATGAGTTAAGCAATCTACTAGCGGTTGAGGGTCCTGGGCATCTACCGTATAGCCCACCTCATGCTCCTCTAGCAGGGTTTTGAGCCAGCCCTGGGTGGTTTGGATCACCGGAGTGCTGGCAGACAGGGCCTCGAACAGTTTGTTGGGCGAACTGGTATCCAATACTGGAGTTCCCTTCAGCGGAACTAGCATTACCATGCTCTGGCGTACCCAAGCTACCAAGTCAGTTTTGGGCATTACGTCCACCAGGGTGAAGTTATCCAAGTCCTTGGATTGTTCCAGTAGCTGAGCTTTCAGCTGCCCGTCACCTATCAATACCACCTGAATGTCTGTCCTACCCAGTTCCTGAAGCTTGCGCGCTGCCTTTAGCAGCAACTCGCTGTTGTTTACCGCCCCTATGTTGCCCGTATACAGGGCCAGTTTCTTTTCCAGAGCCCAGTCTGGCAGGCTTACTCCTGCTGGGGAGGTTCCGAAGAGTTCCAAGTCGGAGGCGTTGGGTACCGACGTAGTATGGGTGAAGCCTAGCCGCTGCCGGATGTTATCGGCCATGCCCGGTGAGAGCGTGATGATGTGCTTTGCCGCCCGGTAACAGCGCTTTTCCAGTGCGTAGGCCAGGCGCTGTAGTAATGGCTGCCTCAGCAAACCCATTTCAATGGCTCCATCGGGCCATAGGTCGCGCACCTCAAATACCAACTTTCTGCCGCGCAGGTAGCGCGCCACCAGGCCAGGAATACCCGCGGTAATGGGGCCACTACTGGCTACCACCACGTCGGCACGCAGTTTTATAGCGTAGAAGGAGGATAGTAAGGCGAAGCCAAGGAACGTCTGGATGCGTTTGAGGGTGCCCTGCTTGTTGTTGATCTCAATGTTGAGCTGGATGACGTCGATGCCGTCCACCGTATACCGGGATACCCAGCCCTTACCTTTTTTGAGGTCGCTCTTGTAGTATACACTAGTCACCACCGTGACCTCATGGCCTTGAGCTACCCAGCGTTTGGCAAACTCATATACCCTGGTACCCCACGAACCTTTGGGGGTACAAAAATACTGGTAGAAATAAACAACTCGCACCTGTGAATTCTTTCTTGCTGGTTCAAAGAAAGGAAAGGAATGCGGAAAACCATGAAAGAGGCGAGTTAGCAAATAGTGAAATAGTGAGAGGGCACCCGTGTCTAAACTCTACTTTGTAGTTTAGTAGAGATCCTCCCTGCACACTCTTTTGTGCGAATTACCCGTAATGGCGGGCGCCAAAAATGGCACTGCCTACGCGCACCATGGTGCTGCCTTCTTCCAAGGCAATCTGATAGTCCCCACTCATGCCCATGCTGATATCCTTGAAGTCCGGTAGCGTATCCGCATACTGCGCTTGTACTTGCTGAAACAAGGCTTTCAGCCCAGCAAACTCTTTGCGGACCTGTGCCTGGTCGTCGGTGTTGGTGGCCATGCCCATAAGACCAGCAATACCCACATGAGGAAAGTCGCCGGCTAAAAATTCCTGAATAAGCGTTTCCAGTTCCTGCTCGTCCAAACCAAACTTGGTG
>JBCBHI010000061.1:0-12427 GCA_038525885.1 Bacteroidota bacterium | reverse complement strand
TATCGCCTCACTGGCCTTTCTCTCCAGCTTAGGCATCAGCGAGGACGACCGCGGTTTCCTTTCCTTTGGTATCCTGCTGATGCCTAAGCTGGAGAGAAAGGCCAGTGAGGCGATACCGAGCCCAAGGCAAAGTAGAATGACACCATACTCCAGGAAACGACTGCGGCTGCGCCGGGCATACGGATCTCCACCGTTGTCCGCAATGGCTTTTTTAACCTTGTAGTTAAACCGGGCTACAAAGTAGATGGAGAGGATGATGGAGCCCAATAGGCCCCCAGTATTTACCACGGTCTCCAGAAAGTCTTGCAGGTCTTTATCCATAACAGTGATTTAGAAAGGGTCGTCCAGGAAGGCCCCTAAGCCTTCGTAGAAAGGTTCAATCTGGTCACAATTGAGGAAAACCACTAGCCCAAATCCCGTTTCAGGGTAAAAACAGGTGAAGGACATAAAGCCTGGGTTGTTGCCAGTGTGTAAATACCGGGTGCCGTACTCGGTCGGTTTCATGGCGAAGCCGAGGGTCCAACCGGTCTGCCCGGTTTCAGCAATAGGGCCGTCTTCTGGCAAGGGATTTTGCTCCGTAAGCATCTCTTGGCGCCAGGTGGGTGAAAGGTATTGGCCGACCATCATCTCGCGGATAAATAGGGCGTACTCGGAGGCAGAGGAATGCAAACTGTATCCTGCTCCCACGTTTTTGGGCTCGAAGGTGCGATTCTGGACCTGGGTGCCCAGATGGCTTTTTGACTTGTTGGCGGCATGATAATCCGACCAAATGAAGGAGGTATGGTCCATGCCCAGGGGCAACGTGACGGAGGCGCGGAAGAGCGAATCAAAGGGCACTCCCCAGCCTAAGTCAAGATGTGTGCCTACCGCCGCAGCCATCCACTGGTAGGCTTCTCCGCTATACGAAAACCCTTCGCCGGGAGGAAAAGCCAGGCTCATCGGTTGGTTATCAGACCAATTGGGCATGCCGGCGCTGTGGCATAGCACCATGCGACCCGTGATTTCCTTGTAGGCGGGTTTGGCGTCCTCCGCAAATCCTGGGTGATCCAAATAGGTGTAAAGCGGCACATCCAAATCAAACTTGCCCTGCTCGGCTAGCATTAGCATGAAATAGGCAAAAATGGGCTTTGATAAGGAAGCGGCTTCGAAGGAGGTAGTAGCGGTGATGGGCGTTTGTTGTTCCCAATCAGTCACACCCAGGTTCCTCTGGTATACCAGCTCCTTGTTGTTGAGAATGGCAATGGAGGTGCCTGGAATCTGTAAAGAGTCCATGAGGTGCACCAGAAAGTCATCCAGCTGCTGGGTAGGAATAGCATTACCACCGGGTGAATACACCGTAGTGGCTTGGCCTGTCACACGCTGGGGCAACCAGGTACTCACCAGGAAGAGAATACTGTATGCGATGTTTTTCATTGTATTATGGCTTTGTTGTTGCAAATCGGCCATTAGACCACGGAGCGCGAAAAGTGGTTACAACGAATGCTAAACTTTTTGAGAAAGGCCCTCTTGAAGGTTTTTACTGGATGAAAAGTTGAGACCAGTACCGCTATCTTGATGGCATGAAATCCATCAATCCTAAGAACAATGAAGTCATTCGAGAATTTCAGGAGCATTCGGAAGAGGAGGTGCGTGCCATCATAGAAGCCACGAATGCCGCCGGGCAGCTATGGAAGCAAAACTCCTTTGCGGAACGGGCCGAGAGGTTCCAGTCCTTAGCTAGGGTACTGAGAGAGAATAAGGAGCAGTATGCCCAAGAGATGACGGACGAAATGGGTAAGGTGAAGGCGGAAAGTAATGCGGAGGTGGAGAAATGTGCTTGGGTATGCGAATATTATGCTGAGCATGGTGAAGAGTTTTTGCAGCCCACCCATATAGATACGGATGCCCAAAAGAGCTTTGTGAGCTACCAGCCTTTGGGGATTGTACTGGGCATCATGCCCTGGAACTTTCCACTTTGGCAAGTATACCGCTACGCCGTGCCTAGCCTGATGGCAGGGAATGCCACATTGCTAAAGCACGCCCCCAATGTATCGCAATGCGCTTTGGGTATTGAAGATGCCTTTGAGCAAGCAGGTTTCCCTACCAACTTGTTTCGCACGCTCCTGATTGATACGGATCTTACCGCACGGGCAATTGAAGCACCAGAAGTAGCCGCGGTTACCTTGACGGGGTCTACCCGGGCAGGCAGGGCGGTAGCCGCCAAGGCGGGTGAGTGTTTGAAGAAGTGTGTGCTGGAGCTGGGCGGCAGCGATCCGTTCATCGTGCTGAAAGACGCCGATATTGACCTGGCTGTAGAACTAGGAGTAAAAAGCCGCCTTCTCAATGGAGGGCAAAGCTGCATCGCGGCCAAGCGGTTTGTGGTAGTAGAGGCTGTATACGATGCGTTCGTAGATCGGTTTGCAGCCGCCATGAAAGCCAAGAAGGTAGGAGACCCGATGGATGAAACCGTGTCCATAGGACCCATGGCCCGGCATGATTTGCGGGACCAACTTCACCAGCAGGTGCAGAAGAGTATTGCCCAAGGGGCAGTGGCAGTCCTGGGAGGGGAGGTGCCTGATGCACCCGGCGCGTATTACCCGGTGACGGTGCTAACGGAAGTTTCTCCCGGCATGCCAGCCTATGCAGAAGAACTTTTTGGCCCGGTAGCCTCAGTGTTGAAGGCCCAAGACGAGGCCGATGCCATCCGGATTGCCAACGATAGCATCTATGGGCTGGGGGCCGCTATCATAACCCAGAACCGCGAACGTGGGGAGCAATTGGCAGAAGAGCTGATAGAGGCGGGCAGTTGCTTCGTAAATGATCTGGTCCACTCCGATCCGCGGTTGCCCTTTGGGGGCATCAAAGAAAGCGGCTATGGTCGTGAACTTGGCCCTTTTGGCATCAAAGAGTTTGTAAATACGAAGACGGTATTTGTGAAATAACCCCTCTTTCAAACCATGAAATTAGAAGCAGTCTTTGTTGGAAAGCCTACCCTTGTGGAGCACCGCGGCAAGGAGGTAAATACTGGCATATTCAAGCAGTCTATCAGTGGTCCGGTGAAGGTGAGTACCCTCAACCTGGAAGGAGACCAGCAAGCAGACTTAAAGGTGCATGGGGGAGTAAACAAGGCCGTGTACTTCTATGACCGAAGTCACTATGATTTTTGGAGGCAAACCCGACCAGATCTAACCTTTGAGGCGGGAGTATTTGGAGAGAACCTGTCCGTAGTAGGGGTGCCCTCAGAAGAGGAGCTATTCATTGGGGACCAATTCCAATTGGGTACCGCTTTGTTTAAGGTGACTCAGCCGCGCCTGCCTTGTTTCAAATTGGGCATTAAGATGGGAGATCCAGGGTTTGTAAAGGACTTTATGCAAGCCATGCGGCCAGGGTTCTACGTGAAGGTACTGGAAGAAGGAGTCATAACTCCGGGGGATGTAGGGAAGCAAATCAGGGTAAACGAAGGTGCTGTCACCACCAACGATGTGGTAAGGCTGTACACCACGCACCGGGAAGACAGGGCGTTGCTCACTAAAGCCGTGGGGACTCAAGCATTACCAGAAGATTGGGTAGAGTATTTCGAAAACCTACTTGAAAAACTCTAAAATGAAACAAGCTCAACACCTGCCTTGGGTATTGAGCTTGCTCATGTAGGTGGTACAGGCAATCAACGGTTATCGCACCTTACAAATGATGTCGATTTCTATATCGCTGCCTACCATGAAGCTATTATAGTCTTCACCCACTTTGTAATCATCCCGGTCAATCTCGAAAGAGCCTTCAAAAGTTTTATTTGCGTAGGTAAAGGGGACTTCGATGTCCTTGGTAACTCCATGCAAATTCAATGTTCCTTTTAGCATGTATCCCGAAGAGGTCTTGCTAATCTGGCTTGAGCGAATGCAGATGGTAGGGTATCTGTCTACGTGGAAGAAATCCTCATTTTTCAGGTGTTCATCACGCTCCTCATTGTCTGTGAAAACCGTGTTGGCTTGCACGCAAACGTCAAATTTGGCAGCGGAAAGGTTCTGCGGATTGAAGTTTATGGTACCCGACATACCCGTGAAGGTTCCGTCCACATAGTTGACGTACATGTTGCTTACCTCAAAGGCCACCTTGGAATTAGATGCATCAATAGTCTGAGCATACCCCAGGCTAAGACTGGTAAATAGCAGTACGGAGGTTACGATAGTTCTCATCATGTAAGTTCATTTGTGTTGAGTAACGCAAAGATGTTGCCCAACATTCCATTAGCCCTTAAGGTAGATTAAGAAATGTCAACCTCTTGCTTCTAGGGTAGAATTCTTTTTCGGGTCGGTACAAAATCCCATATTTGATCATAAGCCCAAACCACAAGCATGATGCGCAAAAAAATCCGCCTGCTCCTAGTAGCTTTTTTCCTCTTTGATGCCTCCCTGGTGGGTTTCTACTTTTGGGGGAGCTCCACTCGGCTTTCTTCAGACGAGTATCATCGTGAAGTCCCTTACGCATCTGATGTTGCGGAACTTAAGGATACGCTCACCTTTATGACCTACAATATTGGCTACCTATCTGGTATGACCAACAACCTGTCGGTCCGGCCTGAGCGGGAGTTTTATGCGGAAAACCTGCGCCGGGCCGAGGAACTTATGCGAGCAGTGGATGCAGATGTGGTAGGGTTTCAGGAGATTGACTATGGCTCTAACCGCTCGTATTATCAGCAGCAAATGGATGCCATGGCGGAGGCAGGACAGTTTGCCTACGGTGTGCAGGCCATCAACTGGGACCGAAACTACGTTCCTTTTCCGTATTGGCCTCCCAGTGCCCATTTCAAGCGCATGCTTTCAGGCCAGGCCATACTTTCCAAGTATCCGGTGGAGGAGAGCCAGCGGATTGTGCTTGAGAAACCGAAAAATGCCCCCTTTTACTATAATGCCTTTTATCTGGATAGGCTGGTGCAGGTAGCCCAAATCAACGTAGGGCGGAGTATTGTGGTGCTCAACGTGCATTTGGAGGCTTTTGATGCCGAAACTAGGGAGACACAAGCCAGGGTTTTAGTTGATATTTATCAGGAATTTGCCGAGAAATATCCCGTAATCTTGATGGGAGATTTCAATGCTCCTCCGCCGTATGCCACCGAACTTGCAAGGGACGAGGCCGGTAATTTGACAGGTGAGAAAACCATTGATCTCTTTTTGGAGGCGGGTCTCCAGGATGCAATCGCCGAAGTGGCCTATATGGCTGACGAGGAAGGCAATTTTACCTTTAGCTCGGGTGACCCACAATACAAGTTGGATTATATTTTCTATGATCCGGATGTGCTGACTCCAGTGGAGGGTCGAGTAGTGACCGAAGCGGGGGACATATCGGATCATCTACCGGTGCTGATGACCTTTGCTTTCAATAGATGATGAAATTTGATGCTACCCTTCCTCCCTATGCGACCTTCACTCAGCGTGACCGGGACCGCTTTTTGTACCACCGACAGGGCGAAACCCGGATTGGGGAAAAAATAGTGCTACTGCCGGAATGGGATTCTCTTGCTGACTTCCCCAAGGTGAAATTCGTAATCCTGGGAATCCCCGAAGGGATTGGACCCCTGGCCAACCGGGGTAGGGCGGGAGCGCGGCAAGGGTGGTTTGCCTTCCTCAGGAAGTTTCTAAACATGCAGGATAACCGGTTTCTGCGGGGAGACACTATCGCCATTGCCGGCACGGTAACCACTATAGACTTGCCCGACCAGGTAAATGCTAAGGACTATCAGCCTGATGCCTTTGATGATATACAAGCCATGGTAAGCCAGCTAGACGGCAGGGTGGCCAAGGCCGTACAGGATCTGCAACTACCTGATGGAGTCACGCTGATAGTAATAGGTGGGGGGCATAATAACGCCTATCCTATAATGAAGGGCCTGGGGCCGGGAGCTACGGTAGTAAACCTAGACCCTCATGCAGACTACCGGGCGAAGGAAGGGCGCCACAGTGGCAATCCGTTCCGGTATGCCATGGAAGAAGGACTCATGGCCCGCTACTACCCGGTAGGACTACACAAGGCCTATAATAATGAGGAGGCCATCGAAGCGATGGAAGGTGAGGCAAGAGTGGAGCCTCTCTGGTGGGATTATATCTCTGACCCCGAGCAGATCTTCTATTGGGTGACGGAGCGTCTGAAAGGCCACGGAGGTAAGTATATAGGACTCGAGATGGATATGGACGGCCTGGCCCAGATGCCTTCTAGTGCATACAGCCCGGAAGGGTTTACCCCCCGGGAGGCAAGGCGTTGGATGCGATGCTGGGCGCAAACCTTTCCCAATACCAAGTATTTGCACTTGCCCGAAGCCGCTCCTGAAAATCCCCGCGAAGTTGACTTTGCGGGTAAAATGCTGGCCTATTTGGTGCATGACTTTATGTCCAATCAGCTCACTAGCTAAGCAGGCTGAAGGCAAAAGCCCGCCACCCCATCGAACCGGATAAGCTCGATGGGTTATCATATTCCCTGCAGTGTACTTAAGAAATCGGTCGAGAATAGTTTAGCCATCACCTAACGGCTATCCGTCTTATCCCTTTTCCAGTTGCCCTTGAATACTCTCTAGGTTGGCGCGTATCTGGCCTAGCTGGTTCTGCAAGTCGTGAGGATGCGCCGGCAGTTGGAAGCTCAGCCGACCACGAACCTGCCATACCTCATGCACCTGTTCGCGGACCAAAGCCACCTCTGGGTAGCTCTCATGATCTCCCCGCACCCGTAAAACGTGCTCCGTTATTTCTACCAGCCGCCTTACTAAAATGTCATGCTGAGTCACCCAGATGTACAGGAAGCCCGGGCGCAATCGTTCCTGCCATTTCTCTATTTGTTGGGCCACAATGTAGTCGAAGGGCAGGAGGGTGTCGGCCATGCTGTCGTCATCTAACTGAAAACAGCGGGTGGGTACTTCTGGGAGATCATCCGGTGGCAAAAGGATGTGCGGAAGTTGCTCAAAATAGACTTGATTTTCCAGATTTTCAGGGTAATGCGAAAGCTGATTTCTTGTGACCACGGGTACTGTTCGAGATGTAATATTTGCATCCATTTTGTCGAAAATACCCTGACCATTTTTGGCGTTCATCATACGAACGGATGGCGCAAACTCGGATTGCATTGCCTCGTTAGGTGCCTCATCGGCGAAGAGCCAATTCAAGTTAATTCCGGCCCTATTCAAAAAACGCATATAGCGAGTCGGAATGAATTCCTTTTTGCCGTTTTCTAATAAACTGATGTCCCGTTGGGAAAGGCCCGCTTTTGAGGCCATTTGGTCTTGTTTAAGATTCAGGGTCGTACGAATCTCACGAAGTTTTTGAGGGTTGTATTCTGACATGGGTAATTTATCCGAAACAAAAAGTTGGATTTATTCAACGAATGAATAATTTTGCTGTCCCTTTATAAGGTACATTTAGACATAATATGCACAATTTAGAAGTATTAAGAGACAAGATTTCTGGACACGGAGATGTACAAGAAATCGCTAATATTACGGGTTACAATGCCTCCTACGTGCGAAAAGTGCTTAATGGCACACGTAAAAGTGATATGATCGTAAGGGTAGCTGCTGATTTGGTAGGCATGAGAGAGAAGATTCATGAAAAATATAAAAATATCAAGATTGAAGTGTGATGATTAGACGTTGATTATTCACAACTACAATAAACCTTACCCGGTTGCTGAAAAGCCGCCGGGTATTTTTTTGCCTACGTTTAAGTGGCATTAGCTATTGCTAAATTCTCAACTTTCAGCTTGCAAGATTTATTCCGTCTCTGTCCAAAATTCCCGGAATTTTTTGATCCACCAGAAGTCAAATCCCGACAGTTGACCGTGTAGAAAAAATTGAGGTTAGACAACAATTCTTGGCTCCTGGAAAGCTAATTGCCCTGGGTATTCATTTCAGAAGGTATTGCCTAGCCGAGGCTGAGAATTTTAAGGTGCCTTGTCAATAGAGAATGCTGCTAGCCTAAGTGGCCGCTCAGCTGCGATCTATCTTTCCTCTTCCCTTCCCGATTCTAGGTATTGGATTCACCTATTTTGATAAGTGGAGCTATTTGTTATAACTTTGTATAACATACATTGTAGGTATACAAATGAATAACAAAGGACTAGGCGAGTTTGAGGAACTGGTGCTTCTTTCGGTCTGCATATTAGAAGGAGAGGCCTATGGAGTTTCCGTAAAGCGGGAAATAGAACAGCACACCGGTAGGTCTATTCTGTTGGGTGCCGTGCATACCACGCTATACCGCTTGCAAGACAAAGGACTGTTGAAGTCTGAGATGGGAGGGAACTCCGGCAAGCGTGGAGATCGCCGGAAACGGCTTTTCCAGCCTACTGATATAGGCATGAAGCAATTACGGGCGGCCCAGGAGGTACGGCAAGCCATGTGGAACCGGATTCCCAAACTACGCACAGATTCTGTATGAAAGGAGGCGATACCCCTCAACCTCCCCGGCTTTGGTATGCCCTGCTTCGGTACGGGCTGGGTACCCAATACCACGAGGAGTTTTTTGGTGACTTAGAAGAGATATACGAAGAGAGGCTGCTGGCCAAGGGCAAACGCTATGCACGTTTCATGCATGGCGTAGATACCCTGCATCTGCTCTTCGGTTTTTCCAAACTGAATATTAACCGATACCGCAACAACTTTATGATCAAAAACGCCATCATGGTTGCCTGGCGCCACGCTAAGCGTCAGAAGCAATCCACGCTGCTTAATGTACTAGGACTTACCTTGGGCATTACTGCCTGCTTGCTAATAGGGCTGTATGTACAGCATGAACGTTCTTACGACAATTTTCACGAAAAGGCTGATCGCATATACCGTGTCAATCAGCCTTTGATTTGGCGAAACTGGGACATCCATTTTGCCAGTACCGGCCCGGCGGTAGCTACGGCGCTCAGGCAGGATATCCCCGAATTTGAAGAGCTAACCCGGCTGTTGGATTTTCCTTCCTTTACCATCAGGCTTCAACCGGGTAACGGGGCCTACCACATGGCTAAGGAAAGCAAGGTATTTGCGGCGGATTCTAATTTCTTTTCCGTGTTTACTTTCCCACTACTGCACGGTAATCCTGCCACGGCATTGGTGGAGCCCTATTCATTGGTACTGACAGAGGAGGCAGCCATCGGGCTGTTTGGTAAGAGCCAGGTGCTGGGCAGAACCCTGGAATTTAAAACTGAAGAAGGTACCTGGCAGATATATAACATCACCGGAGTGGCGGCCAACGTACCAGATAACTCACACCTCCAGTTCAATGGACTGATATCCATGAGTAGTGTGCCAGCCGTGAAGGAGCAGCAGGAATGGAAGTGGATCTGGACGGCCTTTTCTACCTACGGACTAGTAAGGGAAGGGGTAGATATTGATGAATTACAGCAAAAAATTCAAGCAGTACCTCCCAAATGGGCCGGAGTGACTACGGAACGGATCTTCAACCAAACCTTTGAGGAATACTGCGCTGGGAAAACTTGGTGGTTGTATTTACATCCCCTGCCAGAACTGTACTTGTCCGAACAGCCCTTCAATCATCGGTTTGGGCCCTCTACCAATCCCATGCTGGTATGGATTTTCTCCACCATCGGGGCCCTCATTCTGTTACTCTCCTGTATCAACTTCATGAATCTGTTCACCGCCAAGGCCTCCTTACGTGCCAAGGAAGTAGGGGTGCGGAAGGTGCTAGGTTCTGAGCGCAAGGCCCTGGTTAGCCAGTTTTTGGTGGAGTCCTTTTTGTATGTATTCCTGAGTACCATCCTCTCGCTAGGTTTGGCCTATCTGGTGCTTCCCGGTTTCAATTCCCTGGCAGGTAAGGAGTTGAGTTTGGTACGCTACTTTGTGGAACCTGGCTTTTGGTTGATCCTTACCGTCTTTTCGGTAAGCCTTGGTCTTTTAGCAGGTAGTTATCCAGCCTTTTACCTTTCTGGTTTCAAACCTGCCGAGACGCTCAAAGGAAAACTCCGCCTGGGTTTCAAAGGGAAGGGCATGCGTAACGGACTGGTAGTGACCCAGTTTACCATTTCCATCGGTTTGGTCATTTGTGCAGTTATCGTCCAAAAACAGCTCGCCTACACCTCCACGTTCGATATGGGCTTTGCCCGGGAGAATATCCTTCAGATCCACAACATAGAAGAGGTAAGCGAACACGCCGAGGTTCTTCGGGACCAATGGAGTAAGCACCCTGCGGTCACGCAGATTGGCAAATCACACAGTGTACCGCCCAATGTGTGGGAAGGAGAACGGTACAAGCTGGAGGATCCGGAATTTCCGGTGACTGAAATATCTAACCTAAGGGCCGACCGGGAATACCTGGAAGTACTGGAACTGGAATTCCTAGCCGGAAGGAATTTTGACCCTGATCCTTTAAAGGATCGGCATAAAATTATTCTTAACGAATCGGCGGTGAAGGAACTGGGGTGGGGGTCCGCCGACACTTTTATGGAGGATTCCCCTATTGGCAAGTACGTTGTACAGGCTTTTGATGATGAGCGAGAACTGGAGGTAATTGGTGTGGTAAGGGACTTCAATTTTGTCACCTCTCACATTCAGATCAACCCGCTGATGATTCTGCACTATGAGAACAATTGGTTCTGGAACTACCAGAATGGAGGCCAGTACCTCTCCATGCGCCTTAATCCTGAGGTATTACGAGCTTCCGGTGGGTTTACTTCTTTGATCAAGACCTTTGAGCAGGATATCCGGGATATTGATGACTCTGTACTGTTCGACTTTAGCTTTGTAGACGAGCAGTTTGAGCAGGAATTCCAGCAGGAATCTCAAATGGGTAAAGTGCTCAATTTCTTTACGGCCATGGCCTTAATTATCGCGTGCTTGGGCCTATTTGGTTTGGCTGCCTTTTCGGCAGACCAACGGATGAAAGAGATTAGTATTCGTAAAGTATTAGGGGCTCGACTGGGGCAGCTGTTTTTCACCTTCTCCAGAGAGTTTGCCAAGCTAATTCTACTTGCCATCATATTGGCCACTCCACTTGCCTGGTGGGGCATGAACCAGTGGTTATCAGATTTTCCCTATCACACCCCTATGGATTGGTGGATCTTTTTGGCGGTAGGCATGGGCTCTTTAGCCTTAGCCCTCAGTACGGTGGCCTACCAGGCGGTAGTTTCTGCCTTCCGAAATCCTATTGATACCCTCAAAGATGAATAGATAGGAATGTGGCCACGGAATCATAAGGTTCCGTGGCCTGTTCTTTAGTGGTGGCAGCTTCTGGGCTCGGGCCTTTGTCGCAGGAATTCCATTTTATGCCCAGGATATTCCTCCTGATGGTGTATTTTGCCCTGCTGTAGAACCTGTAGAATCCATGAAGCTGTCTTTTCGATTATCCTTGTTTTGCCTTGGCTTGCTTAGTACCTCCCTCTCAGCCCAAGTGACTCTGAATACTAACCCAGGGAAACTAAAGTGGTATTACCTTAATACTGAGCATTTTAAGATCATTTACCCAGAAAAGAACGAAGCGCTGGCGCAACGTACGGCCAATATCATGGAGGCCATATACGAGCCTGTGGCGGCTACCATGGGGGTGAAGCCTAAGCCCATCTCTATTATCCTTCAAAACCAGACTACCGTTAGCAATGGTTTTGTTTCCTTTTCACCCCGGCGTAGTGAGTTCTTCACCATGCCTCCTCAAGACTACAATTTCATTGGTACTAACCAATGGCTGCCATTCTTGGCTATTCATGAGTACCGTCACATAGTACAGTTTCAGCGGGCCTATACGGGATTGAACAAACTCAATTACATCCTGGCAGGAGAAGCGGGATTCGGTGGTTTCTCTTTCTTAGTGTTACCCTCATGGTTTTGGGAAGGCGACGCAGTAGGCATCGAAACTGCCTATACCCCCAGTGGCCGGGGGAGAATCCCGGAATTCAACATGCAGTTCCGTACTACTCTGCTAGAACGTGGGCCGTGGAGCTATAGCAAGCAATATTTGCGTAGCTACAAGCACTTTGTGAATAACCATTACATCACGGGGTACTACCTTACTTCCTACGTAAGGGAGCAAACCGGTGATCCTCACATATGGGATAAGGTGGCTGCCCGGGCGGTGAGATTCCCCTATCTGCCCTTTCGGATCGGGTATGCACTCAAGAAGGAGACAGGGTTGAATCTCAACAAAACCTATCAGGCCATGACGGCCGAAATGCAAGATAGGTGGAAGCGGCAGCAAGATGCCTTCACCATGACGGAGGCCTCCGTGCGTAACCTTCGGAAAGGTAGAAATCCCGTCTTTACTAATTATCGTTACCCGATGCCCCTTTCAGATGGCAGCGTGGCAGTGATTAAATCTGGCCTGGGAGATATTAGCCAGTTGGTTGTTCTGGATGCAGAGGGTAAGGAGGACCGGCAGATGTTCCTGGGTAGTATAACCAGTGCTGGCCAAGTGACCGAAGGAGGAGGGAAGGTAGCCTGGATCGAAAATGAGTTTGATCCTCGTTTTAGAGCGAA
>JBCBHI010000060.1:0-12476 GCA_038525885.1 Bacteroidota bacterium | reverse complement strand
AAGCTTCACTTTGAAAAAGTTCACCAGGGCTTCTTTACCCGGTTGAAAACTGAGCACCCTACCCTAACCTCGCACGAGGAAAAGCTCTGCGCTTACCTTTCGCTCAATCTCTCCTCCAAAGAGATCGCCCAACTCATGCATTCCTCCCTTGCGGCGGTTGAAAAAGCCCGGTACCGACTGCGCAGAAAGATGGATTTAGAATCCGGTGTGATATTGCTTGATTACATCAAGGGCATATAACGCTAAAAGTGTGATTTCGGCCCAAATAGGGCGATTTTTCTGGGCTGTCCAAGTGTTGTCCAGGTATAAAACCGAGCCGGTCTGGTAGAAGATGTAGTCCTTTGGGGCAACATTTTTCAACACCCACAAAACACTAGACCATGTCGATCACAACCGACACCAGCCGGGGAATAAGTACCCTCATTAAAGGAGGGCTTTTCTCTGTTCTCTCGCTGGCCTTTTTGTTCCTAACTCTTGCCGCCAGCGCCCAGCCGTTTGGCCAGGCAGGGGTGCAAACGGTGGTGCCCATCAGTGCCACCGGGGCGCTCAACCGGGGGTATTTCGAATACCTACCCAGGGACTACGATGCTTCGGATCCCACCAAGCAGTACCCACTCATTCTGTTCTTCCATGGCAAAGGCGAAGAGGGCAATGGTACGGACATAGGTCCGCTGAATGCGGCACAGCCAGGCTTGGGCAAAATGGTGTACAACTTCAACTCCACCACCCAGGAGTCCACTCAGCGCTCCGCTACTCCTCCGGGCCTCATTATGCACCGGGGAAAGCACTACGATGCCATTGTGATTTCGATCCAAAATGCCAATGCCTGGGTACCGGGTAGAGTGACCAAGAATTTCTATGACTGGATTATGGCTCGCTACCCGATAGATCCTGACCAGGTGTACGTGACCGGGCTCAGCGCTGGCGGAGTAGCCTCTATCAACTTTTTGTCGACCAATCCGGAGGTACTGGCAGGGGTGCTCATTCATGAAACGGCAGGCCGGGTAGATTTTCCCCTACCCGGATCTAAGGAGGTACCCGTATGGGCACACTACAACTACCGGGGGAGCTACAACCGGACTCACCAGAAAATCATGGACTCCCTGGCTAATCTGCAGGACGGTACAAGCTATCTGGACTTGTACCCTAAACCCTACGTGGCCGGGCGTGACCTTACCTTTCAGCTAGAAGAAGGGGTACAATGGAACACCCCTGAGGTGGGAGTCAATGCCCCTACCGGCAGGCTCGCCGTTACCACCTACGGCAGAGGGGGCCACTCCGGCTGGGCCAGAATGTATGAAGACGCTTCGGGAACCATCTTCGGTTGGTTACTCTCACAACGCAGGGGGACTACTGCCTTGCAGGCAAACATTAACGGACCTGCCACCGTACAGCTGCCACAAAGTAGCACCTCGCTCACGGCGATTACCACTTCTTCCTCCTCCATCACTACCTACCAATGGTCGGTAGCGGCAGGTAGCACCCTGCAACTGAGCGGGGCCGACACCGAAACGGTAACGCTAAGCGGACTGGTAGCTGGCAACCACCTAGTAACGGTAGCGGTAACCAACGCCGACGGCCAAACAACCAGCCAGCAGCTAAACCTCAACGTACTAGCGCCGGAACCTTTGACTGCCATGGCGGGTGAGGACTTCACCGTATTTGGCAATACGGCGGAGGTAGATGGCAGCCTCAGCACCGGGCCGGTGGCTAGCTATGCATGGTCTTGGCTGACCCAACCGGCGGGCAGCACCGCCCAAATGGCTACGCCGCAGGCTGCCCAAACAGCCATAAGCCCGCTTGCCCTAGGCACCTACCAACTGGCGCTTACGGTCACAGATACTGAAGGGAACCAGGACCAGGATACGCTGACCATCACCGTAAACCAAGATCCACTGCCCCCCTACGGCGCAGCCGGGCAGCAGGTGGCAGTAACACAAGACGTGCCCAATGGACTCAACCACGGTTTCTTCGAATATCTGCCGCAAGACTATGATGCAACGGATACCAATAAGCGATATCCTCTGATGCTCTTTTTCCATGGGGCCGGACAGAAAGGCGATGGATCTGCTATACTAGGGCCTACTGAGACACAAACCGGGCTAGGCAAGTTCATTTATGATGTAAATGACAACAACGCCCTGCGCGCGGAAGACCCTCCCAGCTTGATTGCCAATGCCGGTCGCCACTACCAAGCCATTGTGATCTCCGTGCAGTATAGCGGCCCCTGGGTGTCTTCAGCCAACTCCAAAGCCGTGTACGAATGGGTGAAAGCACACTACCCCATAGACACTAACCGGGTGTACTTCACCGGACTCAGCGCAGGAGGATTCTCCGCCTTGCAGCTCCTGGCCAACGAACCTCAAATACCCGCAGCGGTGCTGGTACACGAAACGGCCAGCAAAGTATACTTCCCCAACGAAGCGGCTAAGCAGGTACCCCTATGGGCGCACTACAACATCCGCGGTAGCTTCAATAAGCCCCACCAAATCATCTTTGACTCTCTGGCAGATATTGGGGACGGCACTTCCTTCCTGGATGCCTTCCCTAAACCCATCGTGATCGGTAATCACTACACCCGGCATCTGGATGCCGCAACCGGATGGTCAGATTTTGAGCCCGGCATTGTAACGCCTAGCCGTACCCAAGCCGTGACGGTATACGGCCGGAGTGGTCACTTGGGATGGAACGAAATGTACCAAGATGAGGCCATTCTGGGTTGGTTATACAGCCAACAAAAAGGAGGCAATACCGCGCCGAGTATTTCGGTAACTGCTCCTAGCCCGGTAAGCGTACAGCTGCCCCAAGCCACGGTAACTTTGACGGCCCAGGCCAACACTACAGATGGCAGTGCGGTCAGCTACCTTTGGTCACAGGTAGCGGGTACTCCCCTTACCCTTTCAGGAGCCAACGCTGCGGACCTGGTACTCAGCGGCTTGGTAGCGGGAGATTTCACCTTCCGAGTGATAGCCAGCAGCCCTACCGCAGGAGCGGACTCTACCGAGGTAGTTCTATCCGTATTGCCTTTTGTAGCCCCTCTGGTGGCCAATGCCGGACCGGATCAGCAAATAATGGGCTCTACTACCACCTTGAGTGCAGCAAACAGCACCGGGCCCATCGATAGCTATGCCTGGACCTATTTGGCTCCTGCAGTGGGCAGCGAATCGGTGTACGTGAACTTCACCGCCAACGTCGCCAATGCTACAGCAGCCGCGCCCTGGAACAACTATACCAACGGGTTCGCCGCTGGAGACCGGGCCGACGACTTAGCGGATGAAAACGGCCATGGGACTACGGTAGACTTGGTATTTGAAAACGGATGGACCAGCGACAACCGCTTTGGGGTACTGAATGGTGATTTCCCCAACGAAGTCTCGCGGTACTTCTACTACTTCTCCAACGATGGGGTAAGCCGGGTTTTGCGCCTGGAAGGCCTGGACGACAACTTGGCGTATGACCTTACCCTATACAACGGTGCCAACTTTGGCGATCCCGGAGAGTTTACCACTGCCTTTTCTGTAGGCACGGACACGGTACGGCTAGACCCCGCTCTCAATCGTACCCAAACCGTCACGCTTACGGACCTTGCTCCTAGCTCAGGCACTCTGGCACTGCACGTAAGTACCACCGCCGTAGCCGGATCCATCAGCGCCTTGATACTTACCCCCAAAGTAACCACGCCCGTACCTCCGGTGCTGGCTACCCCACAGGCTATTACCACCACGGTAAGTGGCCTCACTCCCGGAGACCATTGGTTTCAGCTTACGGTCACAGACGACCAGGGCAATGCAGACCAAGACTCCGTGTTGGTCACCGTATTGAGTCAGCAGCGGTCATTCGGCGCCGAACCGTTTGCTGAGCAACTGGCACTAGAACCCATGCGCCAACTTAACCAAGTGCACATCTTCCGTCCTACCGGGCGCAAGGTAGATACCCTTCCCATCCGTGAAGGGAGCTCCCTGCAGTCCGTCTTACTCCAAGTACCCTCAGGCTTCTATATACTGAAGCTAGAGTACCAAGATGGGTCCGTGGAAACCAGGAAGATTCTAAAGCAGTAGTTACGATAGTTTTCAGGTCGTAGCCGGGTGCCCCGCCAAGGATTGTGTAACGGGGCACCCCTTGCTATTCGCTCAGGGGTACATAATCATCAATGCCAAAGCGGCTCATCAAGTCGTTGTTGAAAACCCACTGGTCTTGCTCCCGCATGATCTTGGAGCGCTGTTGCATCCACTCCTTTATCCGGTCCCTACCCTCCTCTTCGTAGTTCCAGCGCAGCATCTCCTTGGTCACCACCCGGTTCTCCTTGCCCCAGTGCATGGCAAAGCGTAGTCCCTCGGCCTGGAAGCGTTCGGCTACATCGCGGGCCAGGCTCAGGTTCACATTCTTCTGGATGCCCACAATTTCAAAAATGCAGGTATTCTCAAAGCGGGTCATCCCCAAGGTGGCATCCGTAGCCTGTACAAATCGCAGTTCGAACACCGCAACCCACTGGGGTTTGCCATTCAGAGTATAGGGCGGCTTCAGCATGATATCCTTGCATAGGTCCAAAGCCCGAAGGGCATCCCGGCGGTCCATCATGTAGGAGGCATCCCAAATGCGCGGCCGGATGACGGGCAGGGTAAATTCCTCGATATCAAAGGTCTCCCCTACAGTACCCATTTCCGGCACTATCATGTTCATTTCCTTGCGGTAGGTGTGGTCTAGAAACTCACCCACCACATTCTGGAATACATCCACGTCCAGGGCATTTTCCTCCCGACTAGCCAGGGTGGTTACCAGGCTCAGCAAGTCCCCGGCTACCTTGGAGCCCTCGGGCTGGCTGCCCGCAGCAGGTTCTTCTCCGCGTACAAAAGGGGCAGGTTTCCGCTTGTACCCTCCCTGGTAAGGCACCTTGTGCATGGTCCGCAGGAACACCCCATGGTCATCAGGATCGGTCCAGAAACGGTAGGGATTGATCTTCATTTCGAAGTGAAACAAGGGCTTATCCTCTGGGCTCCGGCTATCCGTTTTGGGCGGATATTTCAAATAGGATTTCTTAGGATCAGGATCATACAATCCAGAATAATCTTGATCAGTAATGGCTTGCTCTAGCGCTCCCGTCCACGGTACGTATTGCTTCCACTGGTCTAGCAAGTAGATGTCTTCTACCTGTACCAGAGCACCATGAATGAATCCAAAGGCCCCAATCCCTACCTTGGCGGCATTGAACAGGGCCGTATCACGCAGCACCTCCGGGTTACCAATATTGCCCAGGAAGGTCGCCGATACCTCCGGGCCGTCTTCGGCAGTTATCCAGAAGTGCCAGTCTGACTGGCTTACTATATGTAGCCCCTTCACCATTTCCGGGGTGGGGCCATACAAAATGCCGGACCCATGGGTAGCGGTAGAAAAGGCCCCCACCAGGGTTTGCCCATGGCTGGCCCCGGAGATGGGCAAGGATTTGGGCGGATTACTTTCCTGCTCCAAATGCTTGTTGACTTGCTTTACTCGCAAGCCGCATTGCACAAAGCGGTAGTTATCCGGGCTCGTGTGGGCCTGTACGAAGTCCTGTGCCTCGGGGATAAAAGCCAGGTTGAGCTTACGCAGCGTGGTGATGGAGTCTCTGCTGATGGCCACTTTACTGAAGGACCATCCCATGCCCATAGCCCGGGTGGTTCGGTGGCCCTCCTGCACATCGCCTATCACCGCCTGCAAGTTTTTGGTAGAACGGCGGTAACTCTGGTACCGCTTTCGCTTAAAGAACTTAGGAATAGGATGAAACAAGTCATAGGAAGGCCCGGGGCCCAGCCGAATCATAAACGTACGGTGGTAGCTCTCATAAGTCTTGTCGAGCTTCCGGCGTACACCATAGGGAAGTCCCATAGCTTTAGTGGGTTAAAAAGTGGGTGTATGAATTCTAATGATAATTTACATAGAGTCTTTGAGACTTTAGCACAATTCGTTGGCTTCTGGCTTATCGTCCTCGTTTCCGAACGAGGACAAGCGAGAATCGCGCTTGTAGCGCCAATAGCGTCGCAGACGCACGTCTCCTCACATCCTGATTGCAAATCAGGACGATTGAAGACCTATGCTTAAAGGCATTGGGCGTGCCCCCTTGCCATCGTCCGCTATCGCGGCCTTTGGGCAAAGGGTCGTGCCGGGCGGCGACCCGCTGCTTGGCACTCGCCCGGGGCGCGTAGCTTACCCCTCCATTGGCCCTGCGGGCCGCCATTACGGGCTCAGACAGAGCGGGGCCGCCCAGGCCAGCATCCCTCACGCAAGAGCCCCTACCCCTCCGTTCTATTCCGCTTAAACTCCCGGTACAATCGCATAAAATACGCAGGTACCCTAGGCCGTAGAGCTTTCTTTGAGGCTCATACGCTCTTGTAGAGCGCAACCTCGGACTAGGCGTCCCCGTCGGTCTCCTAACCCATCCCCCCATTAGCTTCCGTAAGTGAAGGTAGTTTTGGCGTGTACTGGCAATGCAATTGCCTATTGAAGATTGCGGTCGCATTCGGAAATGCGACCGAGCCGGGGTTGGATTGGGTAATCTACTGAAAGCGAGGCGCTTAGGAGGGAGGGATCAGTGGTAAGACCACTTAAAGTGGTCCCACCACGAGACTAATCTTACATTTTAGGGGTGCGCCTACCGCTGAAGTCCACGAGTGTCAGGCTTCAGCGGAGAGGCAAGCTCGGAATGGCCTTCTGTAGGTAGGGAAGCATGCTACCTGACCTATAAGAAGGCCTTGGTACCACCGCAAGACCGCCACCGTGATAGCATCAAAGCTACCGATGAGTGCCGCAGGCGCTTTGGATGAATCTAAACCAAGCCTGCGTGAACCGATGTACCCTCCAAGGCTGCAACTCTTCACTTAGCCGATCATTTCACCCAAAACCCTTGCTTTCTCCGCTTAAGCAACTACTGTTTGGTTACCAATTCAGTTGAAAACGTAAGCCGAGACCCACTCGGTGCAGGTATCGTTTTACCGTTGTCTCCTCGGGGATCAAAGGATCGTTGTCCTGAACTGGCTTGTAGACAGAATAACTAGTTTGCTGATGCAAGGGCAGGCTGTAGTTTACCAAAACTTGCATTCTTGGGGTGAGTTGATAATCTACGCCTATCCGTCCCATGGCATAGAATTCTTGCTGAAAGGTGAGCAAATCCATATTTACCTCGCCAATATCGGTAGGTCCTTCTTCAATCCGGCCTAGTGAACCACGGATGCCCAGATCAACTCCGGCTGAGGGGCTCCACTTGCCAAGTTTCCTTACCACCTCTATGGGTACACTGACCCGTAACCAGGGTACCTGCCATTGATAATTTAGAAAATTCCAATACGTATTGCCCACCGGATCGTCTGTTACATTTAGCCCATAGGCATTGAATAAGTCCACGCCGGCTTCTAGCCCCGTGCGTATGTACCAGACGGAATCCGTAAGCGGAAGGGTAATGTCTAAGGCCGCTTGGGCGCCCAGGTGATGAGGATTGCGTACCGAAGCCACGTTGTCCGTGGTGCGCAAATAATTTCCTTGTAGGCGAAGCCCCCATTCGGTTTGGGCGAAGGTGATGGATTGCCACCCGAGGGCGAATACTGCTGCCAGTGTTAATTTCTTCATTGTCATCATCGATTTGTTTTGTTCGCCCTGTAGGATGACAGATGGAGAAAGGGTTGCGTGATTTTTTTCCAGCCATGCAAAAAAATAGGCCAAGGCCACGGAATCCATGGTGATTAAATAGGCCTGCGGCTGAGTTGCAGTGACTACCACGGGGGTAGGACGAGTGAGGGATGGCAGCGGTGCGGGTACATACACTGTATCGTAAACAAACACGGTGTCATAGACGACCACCCTTACCGTATCGCTGGAGCTAGCTGACGCCGCCAGGGGTTGTAGAATCAGCAGAAGGAATAAGGCCAGTCTTGTCTTCATGCTACTTGGTGGTGTCTTGTGCTGCTACAGGTACGGTGACGGTCATACATATGCTTCCAGAAATATTCTGCTTGTTTCATCTGCATGACGATGCCCCAAAAGGAAAGGGTTGCGTGAAAAATATCAAAAATGTTCCTTTTGTATCAAGACCTCCGTTTCGGAGGCATAGTTGGGGCGGTCTCTGGATGGTCAATATGGTAACGGGATGGTTATTCCTTCCACTATTTCAGAGAAAGGAATACCAGGTACTAAAGGTTATTTGACAGCTCAGTTTTACTCTTGGCTTTGGATACGACCCCAGCGTAACCCTGCCCCTGGGCCCATGCGTAAAAGGTGAAAAACACTTTGGACTTGTTGCAGCCTGCACCCATCTTCCTCAATAGCATTCGGAGGCACATCGCTCTTTCTGACCAAGAAGCGAGCACGCTGGCTAATCTGATAGAGGAGGTACATCTCGCAGCCGGGCAACAGATACTAAGCCCCAATGAGGTATGCCACCATGAGTATTTCATCGTATCGGGCATCATCCGCACCTACTATATTGATGAACTGGGTACGGAGCACACCACTTTGTTCTCTACGGATGGATGGTGGACGGGCAACCTGAAGAGCTTTGTGACCGAGACCCTGTCGGAGTACTTTCTGGAGGCTGGCGTACCCACTACGGTTTACCGTCTCAACCGGGAAGCCGTGGCCAATATGTACCAGCGGGTACCGGCCATGAACGAGTACTTCCGCATTTTGCTTACCAACCGACTGATCAAAACGCAGGACCGGGTATCTTATCACCTATCCTCTACCGCCACGGAGCGGTACGAAACCTTTCGCCGCCAGTACCCCAACCTGGAGCAGCTGGTGCCGCAAAAGCAAATTGCCTCCTATTTGGGCATCACCCCCGCGTATTTGAGTAGAATGCGAAAGCGGCTGGCACGAAATTGACCTAGTACAATTTTTTCGTGGGTTCTATTGGAGAAGTTCGTGCCAAACGAATCTTCATGAAAGACCTACTCGCTTCCAGACTGGCACCCGCGGCACCCTACGCCGTGGTGTTGGTCAGAATCCTTTTTGGCATCCATCTCTTGTACTATTCCTGGCAACCTGTGCTAGAAGCCACGGCCGGAGAAGGGGCCGATTTTCTCCGAACACTGGGGATACCCTTTCCCGAGCTGATGGCTTGGGTGTATGTGCTCACTGAGTTTCTGGGCGGCATTTCGGTGCTGGTGGGGTACAAAACTCGCTGGATGAGCCTACCCTTGATCATCACTTTTCTAGTGGCACTATTCGTGGTGCATGGGGGCGACGCGTATGGGGATTACTTCCAGGCCTTGCAGATGCTCTTGCTGTCGGTATTCTTCCTCTTGCGCGGAGCGGGGCCGCTATCTGTAGACCAGGGAATGAAGGCGGTATGAAACGCTACGGCTACCTGGGCCAGCTGCTGGTCTTTCTTATACTGGTACCCATTGGGTTTCGCAGGTACTTCTTTAGCGGTTCGCAGGTCTTTTCCTTGCCGCTGGGCGTGCATCTGCATGCGATGGGTATGGTTTTGTGGTGCCTAGTGCTACTCGCCCAGTGGAAGTTTGCCCGCCGGGGGCCGTTCTCTAATCACCGCCGCTTGGGTATAGCTGCGGCTACCCTAGCCCCGCTCCTGGTGGCATCCATGCTCTGGATGTTGGGCTATTCCTTCGAGCGCATGGCCCCGCATCTGTCTTTGGAGGACAACCTGGCTCAGGTGTTTTATCCCTTCAGCCAGACCTTGGGCTTCTCCCTGTTTTTCCTACTGGCTTGGCTTAACCGGAGGCAAGGACCTCATCATAAGGTTTACATCCTTTGGGCTACCGTCATTCTGCTGGGGCCTACCTTGGGCCGGTTGCCCTGGTCGCAGGTAGGCTTGCAGCACATCGATATGGACTTATGGATCATGAACGGGATCGTCTTGCTGTTCACCCTGGCTACGGGCCGACGGAAACACTGGAAGCCTTATGCCGTGGGCATGCTGGTATTTGCAGGGCTCCACTTGGGCTATCTGTTTTTGCCCTATACAGATGTCTGGCAGATTATAGCGAAAGGGTGGTTTCTGCGGAAGGGTGCACCTGAGTATCCGTGGGCAAGTGCATATCTCTAGGCTCCTTCTAAGGACACATTGCGTAATTAACTAAAAACGAGACACTTGGGAGGGAGGGGTCCGACCGCTATCTGCGTTGTGAAGAAAGCGGTCGGACCCCTGCAAGGCTCGTCGCCTCCTTTTGTGTGACGTGCGCTGCATTAAGTCTGGAAGGGGCTTGGGTGGACTTGGTTTTCCAGTCTGCAAGCTCGGGTCAAAGGCTTATTTACTTCTGGCCTGATCAATGATTCGGTTAGGAAAGAGAATCAGCTGGATGAAATTGAACTCGATCCCATGGAAGGAAACCGCCTCTGCATCGGGCAGGGGTAGAGAAAGGAAGGGGAACCAGCGTAGGTTGGTTCGCAGCAAAAAGGTCTCCATACGCGTCGGGCGGATGTCCCAACCGAAGGTGAGGCCATAGCCTAAACGGTTGCGGGTGTAGTTCCAGGTGAACTCCTCCTCGTGCACCTCCTGGAAGCGTAAGTTCTCCCAGCTCAGTGCTGGCCCCACAAAGGGTGCAAAACCATGATAGTCCCCCAGGTATTTGGTGACTTCCAGGGCCAAAGAGCGGCGGCGCTGCCCTTGTTGGGTAGCAAAGGCCCTACCGCCCGTGCCCATGCCCCGGTAGCTCAGCGACACATTGAGGTCCGGCTCATGCCAATAGTACCCTAGGGTAAAGTCTACGAACAGGGAGATATCCGCAGTACCCATGTAGGGCCGCACTGCGGCATTGTAGGCACTCTGCCCCAGCCAAAAGGTGGAAGACATGCCGGCCCCTAGAAAGAAACCGTCCAGCTTCTTCTCCGAAGCCAAGGCGGAGGTTAGTTCCGCCGTCCTACCCGACTCCCAGTCCTTTTCGGCCCCCAGCGTAGTCTCAATCATATAGCGGTAGCTCACATTGGCATACAACGGCGGGGTGACCACCGACACGGTGGCGGTAGGAGAGAAATAATAGTCTTGTCGGTTGGCATAGTTCCACAAGGCGCCCACCTCCAGCAGGTGGTTCTTGTGGTTGAAGGTAAACCCAGCCATCAGGGGCAGCCCGGTATGGGTGAGCTCCGCGCCCTCTTCGGCGCCTAGTTGCGGATTGTTTTGCTCATAATAGAAGGTAGCTAGTGATACCCCCAGGTACGGGCGGATCTTTTGGTGCTCTATCCGCCAAGGGTACACTTTGAAGGCGGTTTCCACCCCGGTGGTATAGGTGATCTCGCGCTGGTTGGTAAGCTGGCTGGGGCTAATGATCGGCAAGGCCAAGTAGATATCCGCATGGCCCCAAAAGTGGGTACCCCCCACTAAAAAGCGCCCCCGGTGCAAGGAGGCCAGGTCGGTAGAAGAGGTGGAACCATCCGCCTCCAGGAAGGAGGTCTGCCCACCAAAGTTGGTTTGGTAGTCTACGCCCAAATTGAGTTGAGCAAACCGGTGCCTGGTCTGCTTCTCCACATATACCTGGCCTTGGGCTAGAGAGCTAACTCCTAGGACAGCCAAGGTCAAAAGCCACCAAAATCGCATACTATTCGTCGGTTTTTGCTACAGAATAATCTATTTGAAGATAAGGGTTACTGGGCTTTCCACCTTTGGTAATTCTGGTAGGTTTTTGGAGAAAAAACAACTTGCTATGGCATAAGTAGACTTCTCCTAACCAGGGGTTCGCTCACTAGGCACTTTTCTCCACCAGCCGATTGATCTGGGCATACTGGAGCAGCATGATCGTTTTGGCATCCTGTATTTCTCCTCGGCCAATCATGGCCAAGGCCTCGGCAAAGGGAAGCTCCAGCACTTCAATATTCTCCTGCTCATGAGCCAGTCCGCCCCCCTCTACTGTTTTCATGGCGTCATCATAAGCCGCCACAAAAAAGTAAAGGATCTCAGTCACCGACCCCGGCGACATGTAGGCTTCGAATACCTTGCGGACCTCCGCAATGCGGTACCCGGTTTCCTCTTCGGTTTCCTTGCGAATGCAGTCCTCAGGATTATCCGCATCCAATAGGCCCGCACAGGCCTCGATCATCATGCCCGTGGTGTTGCCATTCACGTAGGTAGGCAACCTAAACTGCCGGGTAAGGACCACCGTGCCCTTCTCTTGATTGTAGAGCAAAATGGTGGCTCCGTTTCCACGATCGTACGCTTCACGCTGATGAGTTTCCCACTCCCCTTTCCGGTTTTTATAGGCATAGGTAACCTTGTTGAGGCGGTACCAATTATCCGAGAGGAGCTCGGTTTTCTCTACTTTAATTTCTGGAGTATGCATGGAGTTTTTCATCGACTGGTTTTCCCAAGTATACCTTCTTCGGATTACTTATTGCTTCCCCAGCGCAAGAATTTTTCAGTACACCGGGCCTACTTATGCTATATATAAAAGCGGCACCCCCTCCATTTACCTTTACTATACGTAAACGAGAGAGCGCCGCTATGGGCTGGTTGTGGTTGGCTGGTTTGCCAATCGGCACAATTTGAGCTAGCCAACTAG
>JBCBHI010000059.1:0-12510 GCA_038525885.1 Bacteroidota bacterium | reverse complement strand
CCACAGCCTTTGCCTTACCTGTTTTGGGCGTCTTCATCCTCATCCTGGCTTGTTTCAACTACATCAACATTGCCATCGTATCAGCATCCCGTCGGCTGAAGGAAATTGGGGTAAGAAAGGTGATAGGGGCACACCGGGGCAAAGTGGTATTCCAGTTTTTGGCCGAAAACATCCTGCTCACCGGGCTGGCAGCCTTGCTGGGCTTAGGGCTAGCCATATCGGTATTCCTCCCCTGGTTTACACCCATTGCTGGCCAGCCCCTCACTCTCTCCATTCTAGACGGGTACATGTGGCTGTTTCTAGTAGGGGCCATATTGGGTACCGGCATCGTCTCCGGCCTGTACCCCTCCCTGTATATTTCCCGCTTTAGCGTGATCAAGATTTTCAAGGGCACTGTTCAGTTTGGCCGCAAGAACACCCTCACCAAAATTTTCTTGTCCATCCAGCTGATGGTGGCCTGTATGCTGATTACCGGAGCCGTCATGTTTACCCAGAACTCCTATTTCCAAGCAAACCGAGATTGGGGGTACAATCATGCAGAAACTCTGTATACCTCCGTACCCGATAGCGTAGGCTATAGCCGGCTAGAAGAAACCTTGGCTGCCTCCGCACACACCGTCTCCATGGCCGGGGCTGCCGAACACTTAGGCAGCAGTCACCGAACCACTACGGTGGTATTGCCTGAGGCCGAGTATGAAGCCCATCACCTACGGGTTGGTCCTGGGTATCTGGAAACCATGGGCTTGGACCTGGTACAGGGGCGAACCTTTAAGAAGGACTTTACCACTGACGAGCGCGTCGTAATTGTAAATGAGCTTTTCCTCAAAAACATGGAAGTAGCTCTGGGGGAGACGTTCGAAATGAGCGCTGAACCCTATACCATAGTAGGGGTAGTGGAGAATTTCCATAGCTACAACTTTTACACCCGGCTGGCTCCTACCCTGTTTACGGTGGCCTCTCCTGCGGAATACCAATACCTCGCCTTGCGAACCCAGGAGGGCTCACAAACGGCGGCCAAAGCCGCATTGCAACAAGCCTGGAGCAGTTTGTACCCCGAAGACCCTTTCCAAGGCGGGTACCAGTCAGGTCTCTATGCCGGATTCTACGCTGATATGGAGAATATGAAACTATTCCCCAGAACCATTGCTATCGTAGCTGTTCTATTGGCGTGCTTAGGTCTATATGGTCTGGTATCGCTCAACGTGCGTGGTCGGGTGCGAGAACTGAGCATCCGCAAAGTACTGGGGGCTGGTCTGCCACAGCTCTCCCATACCGTTACCCGGCAATATCTCTGGTTAACCCTCATCGCCTTACTCATTGGCGCTCCGCTCAGCTACCTTTCCATGAGCAGTTTCATTGATATGATGTTCGAATACCCCATGCCCTTTGGGCCTTCCGGCGTCATCATCTCGGTATTGCTACTCGTGAGCGTGCTCCTGTTGGTGGTCTCTACGCAAATTGTAAAAGTCGTCCGCTTCAACCCAGTAGATGGACTAAAGCAAGAATAACCCCAATTACATAATCCGCTCATTTTTAATCACTTAACACAAGTGGACAGAGATTCTATGCCCTATTCAAAAATGGGGCGGCTAAGAAACGCATTTCAAAAACCAAAATAATATGTATCATGAGTACCCTTACCAATAGCCTAAACCCGCCCCGGAAAAGAACCTTTAACGGCCAAAAAGCCGTGCGGCTAGCTGGGAAAATATGGTTCCTGGTGGCAACACCTGGCCTGTGGCTGTTTGCTCTTTACATCTTCGGGTTTTATGGTCTTACCGCTATTCAGGGCAACCATGCCCGGTGGGCAGAGGTACTTCCTGAAGGCTTTGTGCCGAATGATCCGGTAGGTAACGGAGCCCTGATTACCCACATCCTCTTCGCCTTCTTTATCAATGTGGGTGGGCCCTTGCAATTCATCCCGACTTTCCGAAAGAAGTACCCAAAATTTCACCGCCTCAACGGCCGGCTGTTTGTATTCTCTGGTCTGGCGGCCAGCCTGGCAGGAGTATACATGACCTGGGTTCGGGGTTTCGTTGGTGGGCCCATCCTGGGTATGGGCAATACCTTGGCAGGAGTGCTGATCCTTCTATTCAGCATCTGGGCCATTCGCACGGCCCGGCAAAAGCAATTTCACCGCCACCAGCAGTGGGCCTTGCGGCTGTTTCTGGTTTGCAACGTCACCTGGTTTTTCAGGGTGGGCATGTTCCTGTGGATCGTGCTCACTGGGGGTGCAGGTGTTGACTTCGAAACCTTTACCGGACCCTTTGTCACCTTTTGGGCCTATGGCCAATTTATCATCCCCCTCCTACTCGCAGAGTTGTATTTCTACGGACTCAAAAGCCACAAATCCCGGGCTCAGTATATCATTTCCGGGGTATTACTAGGGGCTACGCTGCTTATGATGGCGGGCATACTCATTGTAACAGTGGGTGGCTGGATTCCACGGGTAGTGGGCTAAACAAAATATAATCATGGTTTTCACTATTCTATTAGTCATCCACATAACTGCAGGCCCTAGGTATAGGCTCCGGCATGGGCGCCTTGCTCTTCCGCAAAGGCAAAACCCGACACAACCAGTGGGGTCGGGTGTTCTACTATACCATGCTGGTAATGGGCCTTTCCGCTTTTGTATTGGGTGTGTATAGCCAAGTCTCCTTCATGAGTGCTTCCATTGGCTTGTTCACCACTTATTTAGTCATCAGCGCCTTTGGTGCGGTGAAAAACCGGACGGGCCACGCGGGCCGTCGTGAGAGATGGGAGTTTATATGGGGGCTGGCTTGTCTGGCCATCTTCGGGGTACTCACGGCCAGTGTAATTCAATCGGGGCTGATGGACGATGGGCTTCCCTATGCCGTCTACTACAGCTACACCTCGGTGGCCCTTATCGCTACCCTATTCGATGTGAAGTTGATGAAAAACAAGGGCATCTATGGGGCTCAGCGGATTGGCAGACATCTGGGCCGGATGTGTTTGGCCTTACTCATTGCTACGGCATCCTTCTTTCTGGGCCAGCCCAAATTTTTGCCACCCATGATCAGAGGGACTTTCATACCGGCTATTCCAGTACTCATTGTGCTAATATCCTGGATATTCTGGTTGGCAAAAACCTTCCTAACCCGGCGGTTCAAAAGAAAGAGGGTAAGGGCGATGGCCTAGCGCTGGTTGGCTACTTTCAGTTCTGCATTGAGTTGTTTGAAGTCCACCCCGCCTTTGAGGGCTTTCACATGGTTGAGCATGACCATGGCTCGGGTTATCCGTTTGTCGGAGCTTTTTACGGTGGATACCCAGTAGATGAGCGTACGCTGTTTTCCGGGGGTGAGCTGATGAAAAAATCGGCTCCCCTCTTCATCCTGATCCCAAAGGACCTGCAATTCTTCCGGTACAGCCATGCCATAGGGAGAATCGTCTACCTCAAGAGAAATAGGCACCTCATCGCCTACTTCTACCTTCAGGGTCTTTCGCTCCTTCTGATTGATGAAGATGTACCATTCTCCTCCTCCCCTGGGCATCAAGGCACAGTGCTTCTTGGTACCGTCAGGAAAGGTAACAATCACCCGTTTCTGGTCTTGCTGAATGAATGGATCTGCGACCGAAGAGGGAACGGATAAGTGGTACTGCCAAAGGCTGGAAAGGCTTTCGTCTTGAAACCGATCTACTTTAGCAGTGAAGGAGTCCATGGTTATTGAATGATATCGGCAGAATACATCAAATCGAGCCCGCGAGAAAAGATGTAGCGTACAGGCCAGGAGTCGCCTACCTTGGTAGAGTCCGTAGCCTGCGGGTGGAACGTGAAGTTCTCATGGTTAGCTCCTACACCCGGAGGTAAATACCAGCTACGCGTATCTACGGCCACGGTATCGCCTACAAAAAAGCCATCCACTACCATAGTATTGGTTTTCTCTACCTCATCGATGTTGCCTTCATTGGTACGGCTCATCAGGAAAGTAGCCCGTTCCAGCTTACCATGTTGTGGATTGAGACAAGCCAATACGGCTACCTTGGCAGCTCCGTCTGCGCGGCCATAGCCCCGAAACAAGGAACGTTCCCAAACGCTCTCATCACGGAGGTACTTCTGAGTGATAAAGGACTGCTCCGTACTGCCACCATCTACTGAAAAAACAACCCAGGGAATATCGTACCGATCTACATGAATAAGTACCGCTCTTTCATCTACCGGAGTGGCAGAGTGATGCATACTCCAAAGGATTTTGCCATTGGGCCCGCGCTTTTCTACATATGCGTCTTGATCGTTCTCACTCACTTGGTCGGTACCTATGGTATACACATTACCCTGGCTATCGGTAGCCTCCATAGTGTTTTTTAGCTCAGTTACTTCCTCATATACTTCCGCCTCGGAAGCTACATCAGGATTACACGTTTGGGCAAAGCCAGAGATGGCTACCAGAGAGACAATAAACAAGGTACGTACCATAAAAAACGGGTGCAATGGATTGCAATGGTGCTAACTAATTGATTGCTAGCATTTTTTGTGCCATCAAAGAAAATAGGATTTTTTGGTTAATCCGAAAAAAGGCGGAAATTTTAGCGATACACGCTTTTTCACTAATCTGAATATGAGCATGAGCGAACGTCATACATACGAAATGGGCCTGGTAGGCAACTGTAGCTATTTAGGTTACATCAACAAGAACACCAATGTAGATTGGATGTGCTGGCCCCGGTTCGACAGTAGTTTTGTATTTGGCGGCTTGCTCGACGAAGAAAAGGGCGGAGAATTTTCCATCCGCCCAAAGGAAAAGGACTTTACCAGCCATCAGTATTACATCCAGAACACCAACGTACTGTGTACCGAAATCACTACCGAATCGGGCAGCTACCGGGTCACAGACTTTGCGCCACGCTTCCTGCAGCATGACCGCTACTACAAGCCGCTCATGCTGGTTCGTAAGATTGAACCTATCCAAGGTGAGGTACAAGTGCGGGCAAGGTGCCGCCCTACCGGGGACTACGGGGAGATCACTCCTTCTACTTACCAAGGCAGTAACCACATTCAGTATCAAGGGTTGGAGCGGTCGCTCAGGCTCACTACCAACATTAGCCTGAGCTACATAGATGAGGACCAATTCTTTGTGCTCAATGAAGCCAAATACTTGGTACTCACTTTTGGGCAACCTATGGAGGCAAGTCTTGCCAGCACAGTAGAGGAATTCCAGAAAAAGACGGTGAACTATTGGCGCAAGTGGGCCAAGAGTACCAGCATTGGATCGTTTTACCAAAGCGCGGTGATCCGCTCAGCTTTGGTGCTCAAAATCCATCAGTACGAAGATACCGGGGCCATTATAGCCGCAGGTACCACTAGCCTACCCGAGTCGCCCGGCAGCGGCCGAAACTGGGACTACCGTTACTGCTGGATGCGTGACACCTATTATACGCTCAACGCCTTCAATAATATAGGTCACTTTGAGGAGCTGGAAAGGTACTTCCACTACATCCGCAATGTGTTTGCGAACAGCCGAGACCAGGATAAGCTACAGCCCCTATATACTATATCTGCCAAGCTATCTATTGAAGAGAAAATCTTCCCCCTTAAGGGTTATAAAGGAAATGGCCCGGTAAGGATTGGTAATCAGGCCTCAGAGCATATTCAAAACGATGTGTATGGGCAGGTTTTGGTTTCCCTACTCCCCTTATACTATGACCATCGTTTCCCAGACGAACAGCGCTCTGCAAGTCTGGACTTGGTGCGCGAAGTACTCGACCAGATTGAAAAACGGATGGACCAACCCGATGCCGGGCTGTGGGAATTCCGTGATATGGCTTACAAGTTCTGTTATACCTATCTGTTTCATTGGGCAGGTGCCAATGCTGCGGTACGCATTGGAGAACGAGCCAACGATGCAGAAATGGTAACGAAGGCCCGCAAGCTAGTGGACCAAGCAGCTGATTACATAGAGCAATGCTATGATGCAGAGCGTGGCGTGTACACTCAAGCCATTGGGCTCAAGCAGTTGGATGCTAGCTGCCTGCAACTCATTATGATGGGCTACCTTGACCCTAGCTCTGAACGAGCCCAGCAGCACCTTAGAGTATTGGAGAGCGAACTCCGAACGCCGGAGGGGCTTTTCTATCGTTACAAACACGAAGATGATTTTGGCAAGCCAGAAAGTACCTTCCTCATTTGTTCATTCTGGTATATGGAAGCTCTGGCAATGGTAGGCCGCGTAGAAGAAGCCACCGATGTATTTGATAGTGTACTCAAGTACGCCAACCACTTGGGCCTTCTGGCAGAAGATGTAAATGCTACAGACGGTAGCCAATGGGGCAACTACCCCCAAGCCTATAGTCACGTGGGGCTTATGAATGCCGCCTACCGCATCGCGAAAAAAGTAGACCTCCCGAGTTTCTTGGTATAAACTACCACCCTATTTGGCAAATAACCATTTCGGGATTTCCACCCAACCAGAAAAATTGGACTATTCACCAAACCGAAAACCGCCTTTATCCAGGCGGTTTTTTGTTTTACTCACCTAAAGGCAAATGATCGCTAAATGTTAATTTTTAACATGAAATCCGTAAGAAACCTAACAAATCCAATCAAATAGCTCCTCTCTTTGCAATGATGCGATGGGCACTTTCTGTATTCAACATAATACACAACCTGCAAAATAATATTTGGACAATTCCGGCAAGCGAATATAATTTTTGCAACAATGTTGCAAATTATCATGCAACAGTATTGCATTTGCAACCAAGTTGCATTTCATTCGCAGCACTAATATTTACCTAAAAACTTTTTAAAACATGAAAACGAAAATGCTAAAAAATGCTGCGTTTGGCGTAGCTGTGGCTGCCCTACTTTTCTCGGCAGGATGTCAACAGTACGAAGAGCCTCAGGTAATTACCGACGGTGACGCAGAGCTTGTTCCTACTGAAGGATTGGGCGACGTAATCAAAGGACAGTGGATCGTTAAGTTCAAAGACGATTACATGAAGCCTAGCCGTACTGCTCGTACTGCTCCTTTCGCTAATCGTCAAGCTAAGGCTGACTACAGCGAAGCTGCTCGTATTAGCCTCACTGCTGACATCGAAAACTTCTTGTCTGACGAAGGTATCGACCGTTCTAAGGTAGGTACTATCTGGACTGCTGCCGTTACTGGTTTCGTAGCTCAGTTGACTGACAAAGAAGTTGAGCAGTTGCGTAAAAGCGACATGGTTGACATCGTAGAGCCAGACATCATGGTGTACCCTATCCAGTACACTGAGGACAAAGATCAGCCTGCTGCTGCTCGTGGCGAAGCTCAAACTACTCCTTGTGGTATCTCTAACGCTGGTGGTGCTGACACCAATGGTTCTGCCGTATCTGGTGCTTGGGCTTGGGTTATCGACTCAGGTATCGACTTGGATCACCCTGACTTGAATGTTGTTACTAACACTACTTACGCTCGTTCTTTCGTAGGCGGTTCTGCTAACGACTGTAACGGTCACGGAACTCACGTAGCTGGTACTATCGGTGCTATCAACAACTCTATCGGTGTTATCGGTATGGTAGCTGGTGCTCCTGTTGTTCCTGTACGGGTATTCGGATGCTCTGGTGGTAGCGCTTCTTCTACTATCATTAGCGGTATCAACCACGCTGCTTCTTACGACTTGGCTGGTGACGTTGCTAACTTGAGCTTGGGTGGTTTCTTCGGAAACAACTGTGCTAACAACTCTACTTACCGTGCTGCTTTGTTCAGCTTGGACAACAACTCTTTGGTATCTATCGCTGCTGGTAACAGCTCTGCTAACGCAGCTCAGTACCAGCCTGCTTGTGTAAACAGCTCTAGAATTGCTACTGTAGCTTCTATGACTTGTGGTGGTGCTTTCTCTAGCTTCTCTAACTACAACATGAACCCTATCGACTACATTGCTACTGGTAGCAGTGTATACTCTACTTGGGTAGGTGGCGGATACCGCACTATTAGCGGTACTTCTATGGCTGCTCCTCACGTAGCTGGTATCATGTTGTCAAGAAATGCTATGCCTGCTACTAGCGGATCTGTAAGCAACCGTGGTGAGAACTACCCTAAAGCAGTACGCTAAGCAAAAGACAGTTTAAGTGATTTTCATAAGGCAAAGCCCTGTCTCCCAGAGACAGGGTTTTGTTTTTTATAGGGCCTGAAGTATTGAGCCGGTTCTACAATCTTTTTATTCAACAATCTATAGGGCTGTTGGGCGATACCAGGCCCGTCTAATTGTCAAAGACAACCATTTGTAAAACGCCGTGCCGCTGGCACTCCTACTACTTTGCCGCCTCTCCCTCTCACTAAAGTGGGGGGCTACAGGACATGATCGCTACACGACCTTTGGTTGTCTAAGAATAACGCTCTCCGTGAACAAGGGAGCCTTTCCCCATTTGGTGAACTGTGATTTTGGATGCTTTCTTTGTGCCCCCCTACCCCACGGGTACACACCCATAGCTCCGAGTTTTCATTCTCCATGAGAAAGCCACCAGAAGATTTTGAAGTCACCGAAACGCGAACGGTTTCTCGCATCAACCTGAAAAGCACCTTTTTATCCATTCTGGGTCTCTTCAACGTAGAACGTGGCTTCGGTCTCACTTTCATAACCCTATTGCGTTCACCAGGGCAGCTTACGCTTGACTATTTAGGCCCCAAGAGGTTCAAGGTGCTATCCCCCTTTCAGCTATTGGTGTTCAGCACTACATTTTTGTCCATTCTGGTGATTTTGGGACTTGCGGAGGAATCTATTCTAAATAGCCTGATTAATGGGTTTACCAACTACGACAATACCATAGTTTTCACCCCTATCCAAAAAGTACAGCTACAAACCCGGGCAGCTATGTACAGCCCCCTCATATTGATTTCATATCTAGCCTCTCTTACCTTTTTCACGTGGTTCCCACACCGCAAACGGGGCTACAACTATGCCGAAGTTTTGGTCTACTCAGGCTATTGGTTTAGCCTGGTTGTACTATCCCTTGGGATGTTGATTTTGGCCTTTGACTGGATAGATCATTCCTTCATTGGCATTGTCATACCCCTGGCCTGGATGATGGGCATGTTGATTTACTACACCCTTGGTCTCAAGCAGCTATTTGGTCGTGCCTGGTGGGTAAACATCCTGCGCATGCTTTTGATTCAGTGCCTTTCCCTCTTGGTTGGCATTACCAGTTTCGCACTCGTAGTCAACTACCTGCTCGGCAAAATGGAATAACCGCTGCTTATGGCCGGGCAGATTCTCCCTCTAAGATCACCGCTGCACGCCTGGCACCATCATAGGCTTGCAATATCTTGGCCTTCAAGTTGGGCGAATAGTCTGGCCGTTCGGCCAAGAATCCTTCTACCATGCCAACTACTTCCATTGCAGAGTAAGAGCCAAAATTGGCGTCCAGCCAGCGCTTAGGGAAAAAGATATCGCCCGTAGACTGGATGT
Organism: Bacteroidota bacterium; assembly: GCA_038525885.1. Lineage (GTDB taxonomy): Bacteria > Bacteroidota > Bacteroidia > Cytophagales > Cyclobacteriaceae > DMST01. The sequence goes on along the minus strand of JBCBHI010000059.1, from coordinate 3,111 downwards.
CCTCCAGCCAAAGTAAACTGCGCTCCAGGTACCAGAAGGAGCTTTCTTGCCGAAAAGGATGGTGCAGCAAGTTGAGCACGCCCAGTACCCACGGCTCAATAGCCCGGTTCTCGGCCGTCTCAAAGGTGGCAAACAAGCTATCGCGTACCACTTTGTCAGGATGCGCCGCCAAGGCCACGAATTCGAAGCGCTTCTTTCGGTCAGGATTAGTGATTCTATCCGCCTGCAATCTCTCCAATTCATCGTACCAGCCCGGTTGTTTGATCATCAGGTTGAGTGCCAAGCTACTTTTATCGCTGGTAGACAAGGTGAGGCCCGGCACTAGGTCCTCCCCCTCCCACAGGCTACGTAGCTGGTCACAGGCTTTGCCAGATTGCGCCACCGAAAGCAGTGCCGTATATACTGGTTTCTTAAGGTCCTGGGTAGGTTGAGATTGTAGGGCCTGCCACAAGGCATCCTCTATTGGGAAGAATTCTGTGCTCCGTTTTTCTGGGGAAAGTAATGTCCAGTACGTAGTTGCCAGGTAGCTCATAGCCCGGGACAATACCTGCGGGTTATTCTCGGTGGCAGCCATTTGGGTTAGCATGGCCAAAAACGCCTCTGGTTTTACCGAGCGGCCCTCCACCATGTTTTCATACAGATTGATAAGCAGGGCACCCCGCTGCAAGGGATTCGGTAATTGGGGTAGCTCCGTAAGCATACCGGGAGCTACTGGGAATACCCCGTACCCTAGCCCGGTAGAGTTCCAACCCTTGTCGGGCCCTGCCCAGTCATCCGTAGCAGTGGCTAGCGAATATGTATAGGGCTGGTCACCTATCCCCACATCAAACACCTGGGGCCACACCCTGTCCGCACCCAAGGGGTCTTCCTGGGTCAGTTTCCCCTCAGCTAGCGTATGCAATGGCCGGCCCGGTTCGTTGATCCATACCTGGCTCCACGTCTTCAGGTCCAACTCGGGTGCATACTTATCCAGAATAGCCACCAGATCAGACCAATCAGCATTGTCGTGCGAATAGCTCTCCAAATACTCCTGGACCCCCTGCTGAAAAAGTTCCTCACCCATCATATTCTCTAGTTGCCTTATTACTATAGGCGCTTTGTTGTAGATAATGGCCCCATACATGGTACCAGCCAGCTTGAGATTATCAAGTTGCTGGCGCACAGGATTGGCGCCCCACGTGCGGTCTACACTGTAGGAAGCAGGATGGTGAGCCATCACAAAATTGAGGTCATGGTCCACTTCTGGGTAAATCTCCCGGGCAATCTTGCCCGCCATGAAATTGGCAAAGACCTCCTTCAGCCAAACGTCGTTGAACCACTCCATGGTCACCAAATTGCCAAACCACATATGTGCAGTTTCGTGAGCAATCAGCCGGGTCCGGCTCAGGCGGTTGTTCACCGTAGCCGATTCATCCAGAAAGAGGGTGCGGGCCCGGTAGTGAATAGCACCAGGGTGCTCCATACCGCCATATTGGAAGCTCGGGATCAGGGCAAAGCCAAACTTTTGGTAAGGAAACTCAATGCCAGTATAGGCTTCCAGCCAGTTCAAAGACAAGGCGTGCTCCTCAAAAAGAGCATCTACGTTGGCCGCTACTTTGGCAGAGTCCGGCTCCCGGTGAAACATCTCCATAGTACGCCCCTCTATGGTACGCTCTATCCGCTGAAACTTACCGGCCACAAAGGTGAAAAGGTACGTAGGGATACGGTCCGAGGTGGCGAAACGATAAAAGGCATTTCCCTCAGGTGTTTCGGTGACCTCCTTAGTAAATCCGTTGCCAAGGGCTTCCCAGCCAGAGGGCACTTCTAGAGTCAGGTCAAAATGAGCCTTGAGGTCCGGCTGGTCAAAGCAGGGAAAAACTGTAGAAGCCCTATCTGGCACCAAAAGGGTGTACAAAAACTCCTCCTGGCGGTTGAGTGAGCCATCTCCTGCCCGGAACTTGATTTTCACCGTATTGTAGTCCTCCACCAAATCAGCCTCCTTCAGCACGATGTGCTCCTCCTGATGGTCAGGCACTACCGAGGCACCGTTTACTTCCATGGCATGCAAGTATTCAGTAGGTGGAGTAAAATCCAGAACCAGGGGCCTCTTCGCATCCGCCAAACGGAAAGAGACCTCCAATTCGGCCTCTATGGGGGCATCCTTATCCTCGGGTATGGCGAAGTGCAGCTGGTACCGCACTCCCTCCAGCCTATCCTTACGATCTTGGGCAATCTCCAGGGAAACACCCGGTACTATTTCTACCGCAGGTTGCTGGGTTTGGCAATGGCTAAACAAGAAGAGGAACGGGAGAAAAAACAGGGTTCTAGACTTCATGGAGGAAAGATACCAAAAGCCTACTTGCCCAAGGAGAGGTTTTTACCAAAGGGAAGACACTTCGTAATTCTTTACCCAGGCATCTTAGGTGAGAAAGGTAAAACCTTCTGCCCTACACTGAGCGATTAAAAGTCGATCAAAGGGATCTCGGTGGTGGAGAGGAAGCTTTGCCAGTTCATCTAGGTGAGTAGATTCGATAGTTAATACACCAAAACCTGATTGAACCAACCGGAAATGTGACAATTTGGTAATGAGTCGATGAGCTAATGCGACAGCTCACACTAATTACCAACAACCAATAATTAATAACTCTTTTTCTCTGCGAACCCCCTGCGTCTCTGCGAGCATTTTTTTCACCCCGAAGATGAAGCGGCTTTTTCGTGGGTGTGGTTACATACCAAGTGTATTGATGAATTTACATAGAACGAAAGTGCCGCATAATCCCCTTGTTATTATGCTCTGGCACTTCAGGCTTAGGTTGTTCACTACTCAAGCTTTCCTTTTTCTGAGCATGAAGATTATCTATAAAAAGCTCTACCTCCCGCTTAAGCTCTTCTGGTAAACTCTCGTATTTCTGAATCAATTGGGCTAACGTCATGTTACTAAAGTTAGGTACTAATTGGAAAACGAAAATCATCACCCGGTAGCTTTATGCCCCCTTGCAGATCACGCGATACCCAACCCCAGATCACGAAGCGTCACCTAGCCGAACCTTTGGTAACATTTGTACCAAAACCAGTAACCCTTTGCCCCTAAAATCAGTTTTGATTAAACAAATACACCCGAAAGTTAAACAA
>JBCBHI010000058.1:0-12714 GCA_038525885.1 Bacteroidota bacterium | reverse complement strand
TACCAAAGAGTTATTTACGGACATACAAACCGAAGCGGAAGCATCAATCTTTGGTATGCTGGGGTCTGGAGAAATTTGGCACCGAGGAGCAAAAACAGAAATATCTGACGCCCTTAGCTAAAGGGGAAAAAATAGGAGCATTCTGCTTGTCAGAGCCTGAAGCGGGTTCTGATGCTACCTCGCAACGTACTACCGCTGAGGATAAAGGAGATTACTATCTGCTGAATGGTACCAAGAACTGGATCACCAATGGTAATTCAGCCTCTATTTATCTGGTGATCGCTCAGACGGATCCTGAAAAAGGCCACCGGGGTATCAACTGCCTGATTGTGGAGCGGGAGATGGAAGGATTCGTAGTCGGGAAAAAGGAAGATAAGCTCGGTATCCGCGGTTCTGATACGCATTCGCTGATGTTTCAGGATGTAAAAGTGCCCAAGGAAAACCGGATAGGTGAAGACGGCTTCGGATTTAAGTTTGCTATGAGCACTTTGAGTGGTGGCCGTATTGGGATTGCTTCCCAAGCTTTGGGAATTGCCGCTGGTGCCTATGAGTTGGCTTTGCAATACAGCAAGGAACGGAAGGCATTCGGTACCGAGATTTCGAACCACCAAGCCATCCAGTTCAAATTGGCCGATATGGCAACTAAGATTGATGCCTCTCGCTTGCTTTGCCTAGATGCTGCCCGGAAGAAAGATGCGAAGGTGAACTTCACAAAAGAAGCTGCCATGGCGAAGCTTTTTGCCTCAGAAACGGCTATGAATGTGACCGTAGAAGCTGTACAAGTTCATGGAGGCTACGGGTATGTAAAAGAGTTCCACGTTGAGCGTTTGATGCGTGATGCAAAAATTACACAAATCTACGAAGGCACTTCAGAGATACAGAAGATCGTGATTTCTCGCGAATTATTGAAATAATCCTGTTTTAGCCCCATATTTAAAGTGGACGTACAAATTGTGCGTTCACTTTTTTTTTTTGCATTTTTTGGATGCCTTTGAATTTTTATTAGATTTGTCCTACTTGACTCGCCTAAAAAGGGACATCTGTCTTTCACTTCCTCAATTTTTCATATATGGAAGATTATAACAAAATCATAGAATCGCTCAATGTTCGTTACAAGAAGGCCAAGAATGTAAAAATTTTACAACCTGTAACCATTGAGAACTTCTACGACGTTGAGAACACCTTAATTATAATAAACAAAGGTCAGATTACTTTTGGGAACGACAATGAAGTCCTAGAAGAGAATGACTTACTGTTTATCCCTGGGGGCAAGCATTTGCGAATTTCTTATGGCAGTGGAAATGCCGTTTCTCTGTCGAATGATGATTTCCTGAGTGAGCGTGAAAATTTCCTCCAGACCTTCCCTACGGATGAGATGGATGAGATAAAACCGGAGAACTTTAGCTACATCACTTTTGAAGCTAAGGTGTTTGATTCGGTAAACTTTTTTGCTTCTCTTGATATTCCTCCCTTTGTCATAAATAACAATAGCCGGGTAATCGCTTTGTTGAAAAGCATCCTCCGCGAGACGGTCTCAGATTTGCCTGGCCGCAACCGGGTGATTAGCCGAAATACTGATTTGTTGGTAGTAGAAGTGGTAAGGCATGTGATCAAGAATCGCATGTTTGTGGAAGAATTGGCTACCAACGTCACCTATTTCAAAGACCCTCGCTTGCTAGACATCTTCGCTTACATCAAAGAGCACTTAGGAGGTGACCTGAGCAATAAGATATTGGCGAACGTTGCCAATGTATCGGAAGACTATGTGGGTCAATATTTTAAGATGTTGACGGGCATTAACCCACAAGACTATATTGAATACCAGCGGATGGAGAAAGCCGTTCAGCTGTTGAGAACCACTAAGAAAAGCATTCGTGAAATTGGCAAAGAAGTCGGCTATAAGGATACCGCTTACTTTTGCCGCCGATTCAAGATGATGTTCGGGATTCCCGCAGGGAAAATGCGACGCCGTGAATCTCTGATGAACGTATAACAGCAACCCATTGCTGACCTAAGGGCCCAAATCGAAATTCTCGGTTTGGGCTTTCTTTTTAAGGCTATTTTATGGGAGCTAAGGCCTGATTGAATTCACTGACCTTTTCTGAGATCTCCACCAATAGGTTAGGATTCTTCTCAATGCCGTTGCCGATGATGAGCAGGTCCGCTCCGGCTTCCATGGCGCGATGCGCCTTCTCGCGAGAGTCGATGCCTCCACCCACGATCAAGGGTACATCCACGGACTTCCTCACCAGATTGATCATCTTATAGGGCACCGGATTTTTTGCTCCGCTGCCCCCATCCAGATAGATCATTTTCATGCCTAACATTTCCCCAGCTACCGCCGTACTGGCAGCCACAGAGTGCTTTTCAGCCGGAATCGGTTGGGTGTTGCTCATGTAGGCTACCGTAGTCCGGTTACCAGACTCTACTAAGATGTAACCAGTGGAAATCACCTCAAGCCGACTACGCTTCAGTACAGGCGCGGCCACTACATGTTGCCCAATAAGGAGCTCAGGATTTCGCCCGGATATCAAGGAAAGGAAAAGGATGGCATCCGCAGAAATGTCGATGTGCATGTTAGAACCCGGGAATAGCACTACGGGCACTTCGGATTGAGATTTGATCACCTCAATGGCCTTCCCAATGTCACCATCCGTGATAAGACTACCTCCCACTAAGAACAGATCAACCTTATGTTCCACGGCCATCCGTACATGTTTGGCTAGCATAGCGGGTGCCCCCACCTTATCTGGGTCAATCAGCATGGCGAAGGCTTTGCGGCCTTGCGCACGATAGTCCACTAGTTTCTGGTAGAGTGTATTCATTCTGTAGTAGGCTGCTCGTCAGAATCTACTTCTTCTGCTTCTTCAACGTCTTCGAGCCGGTTTATGCGCTCCAGAAACTCCACCAATTTTTGTTTGACCAGAGCAGCCAGAAACAAAGCCATTTGCTCTTTGATCTGTTCTACGATAGGCGAAGCCAACCGCTCAAACACCGGAATATTTTCGGAAGACTCAGTTTGGTCTTGGGTTTCCTTCTCGGGAGTTTCCTCTTGGTCCTCCTCCGACTTGTTTCTGCTTTTGATAATGACTTGAGCAATGCCGAATCCTAACAGGGCCGTGCCGGACGCCACTAAAAGGGTGTGCCCCCACTTGGTCACTTGATCTTCCAGCACATCGAGTTGCTTCTCAATAGCATCCCGAAAACCTGCCTCAGCTTTTTCCAACTGCTCGCGGCTTACCTTGGCGTTCTTCAAGTCATCAAGTGGATTCATGGTCTTCAGCGTCGGTTTTATGTGTGGCCTCCTCTTGGTTTTCAGGAGTATCCGTTGGCTTAGCATTCCCCTTACGTAAATATAGGACCAATCCTCCGATTAGCAGGGCGTACAACCCGGCAACCACCAAAAATCCCCAGTAGCTTTTGCCTAATGCCTCCCCCAGAAACAACGCTAGCGATACCGTAAGCAGGCCAATCAGCATAAATCCCATGAGCGCAACCAGAGTCCACATAATGGCTCTTTTCACCCAGCTTTCTACTTGCTCCTGCAGTTCTATTCGGAGCAACGCAATGCGGGTTTCAATGAGACCCTCAATGTTTTCCATCAGGCTCTCTAGATTGAGAAACCTTTTTAATCGGTCTTTCACGTAGTAGATTCTTATGGGCAAACCTATAAACCGTTTGCCCTCTCCCTATTGCAAATTGTTTGGTTTTCGCTGAATCACCAAACTTTTGAGTTATCGCCCTGCAAAAGGAGAGTTTGTGGTTTCCTGTTCCTGCTCTTGCACCTGTTCTTCCTGGTTGACAGGCTGTGATTGGGCTTCGTGCAGTTTAATTAACGAAAAAGGAAACATGAAAAAGGTAAGTGTAATATAGAGGAATACAGCCAATTTGAATTTATTGGCTATTTGGCCGAATTGATTGGCCAGGTATACCGGTACTTCTCTCACGTAGGGGAGGAAGAATATGATGACCCCTACCAGGTTGAAAAGCAAGTGAGCAAGGGCAAGGCTAATGGCAGCCTCTGACCGAAAGCTGGCAGCAATAAAGGCGGTGATGGTAGTCCCAATGTTTGCTCCCATGAGAAAGGGAAAAGCTTTGCGCAGGGATACCTTGTTGGTTGCCACAAAAGGCACAATTAATGCGGAGGTGATACTACTTGACTGCACGCCTGCAGTGATCACCGTGCCCCAAAAGAAAGACCTGCCGCGACTACCAAACAGGTAGGTTTTCATGCGGTCCCGGCTTTCACCAATAAGCACGGCAGAAAGGGACCGGCTTAGGAACTTGATGCTTAGAATGAGTAGCCCGAATGAAATAACCAGGGGGATAAAAGGAGGAATTTGGGTTTGTGAGATCCAGTCACCAATGGGCACGAGGGACCACAAACGGAAGGAAAAGACGGCACCGCCGCCCTGGGGGGCGCCTAGCGAAATGCTATCTACAATCCACTGTGCCGTACCCGATAGGAGCCCGTAATAGTATTCCAGAGGAAACACAATCAGGGTAACCAGGATGTTGAAGAAATCATGGAGGGTGCCTGCAGCAATAGCCTTCCTGAATTCCTTCTTACGGGTGATATAGCCCAACGCAACAATGGTACTGGTGAGGGTGGTGCCTATGTTGGCCCCCAATATCATAGGAATAGCACTGGCGACAGGGAGGGAACCTGATGCCACGGCGGTGACCATAAGTGAGGTGCTGGTACTACTGCTTTGAATAATGGCAGTCATGAGCAACCCGATGAACAATCCGATGAATGGATTGGTGGTTACTGCCAAAATATTCTCTGCTGTTTCCTTACCCAGTAGCTTGAAGCTGGTGGCCATCAGGTCGATGCATAACAGGAATAGCAATAATGCAGCGGTAATGATCAGTGCCTTACGGATCCAAGGTCGGGAAGACCTGGGGGCAGAAACCGAATTTTCCGTAAGATCTTGGACTGATGGCATTTCAATAGTTTATAGAAAAACCAACTTGCGTTGGCCCTCGTAGAAGGCCACAAAATTAGTAGGGACCAATTCGGTAAAAGACCATTCCTTATCAAGCAATTGTTATTTTTTAGCGGCCAGATTTGCTCAAAAAATCATGGATAACTCCCTGAAATACAACATCGTATAATGCCGAGCCCTGGAGGAAATTAAGACAAGGTAAAGGTGTTATGAAGAAAGCGTTAACAATTTTTTAATATTGCTAGAACCTAACAATACCTAGTTTTGCAGCTTACTCGAAGGGTGATAACATAGCCCAAAGAACTGTCTTAAATCATGGCTGAGGAGTCAAAGCAGAGCCGCCAAATACAAGCGGGCGGATTATCAAAGATCATATTTCAAGTATTCGATCTCGCCCGTAAAGAACGTGCCTTCCTGTTTATCATAGGCGTGCTTACATTGATTTGTGCCCTGGCCTTCCCTAATTTACAGTATGCTATGTGGGTGGGATTTGGACTATCGGCTTACTCAGCTATCGCCAACGACAGTATTCAAACCATTGGGACCTTTATCGCTTCCAATTCTCAGCGTAAGTGGTGGATATTGTGGCTCTTTATGGGCGGCATATTTCTGGCTACGGTGACATACTCCTTTATGAACTATGATGGGGATGTGAGTTACGGTCGCTTGGCTACAAAAGGGCTCGAAACGGCTCCCATTTCCATTGGCTTTCTTCAGCTATTTGCGCCTATTGTGCTTCTCATCCTTACCCGGATGCGTATGCCCGTTTCGACTACTTTCTTACTCCTGAATATTTTCGCCACTAAGGTGAGCACGGTATCGGCTATTATTTTGAAGAGCCTCTCTGGCTACTTTATTGCCTTTCTGCTAGCCATTGTGGTTTGGTTTGCGGTTAGAAAGTGGGTAGATAAGCTGTTCACCGGTAAACCTGGATCTATCTGGATTATTCTGCAATGGCTTACCAGTGGAGCCCTTTGGTGCTTTTGGTTACAACAGGATGCGGCCAACATTGCGGTTTTCCTTCCACGGCAGTTGTCACAAACAGAGTTTTTAGCCTTTGCAGGCTTCATATTTGCTGGCCTAGGTCTACTCTTCTATTTGAAAGGTGACCGTATCCAAGGCATTGTCAATGAGAAGTCCGGGGTGACCGATATACGTGCGGCTACTTTGGTGGATTTTATCTATGCCATCATCTTGTTTGTATTCAAGATCCAGAGCAACATCCCCATGTCTACCACTTGGGTGTTCATAGGCCTTTTGGGTGGTAGAGAGCTGGCGATTGCCATGACCAAGAAGTTGGATAAGCGTAGAAAAGAAGGGTTGAGAAAATCTTGGCGGATGGTGCGTAGTGATGCGGGTCGTGCTTTGATTGGCCTGTTGGTATCTCTGATCCTTGCTCTCATCATCAATGAGAACTTCAGAAACGGTATTCTAGGCTTAAGCGAATAATTGCTTACTCGAATACCTCACTCACAATTTTTGCCGAAGATAGGCTAAGGGGGATTCCACCACCTGGGTGTACGCTGCCTCCGCAAAAGTACAAGCCCTTTATCCGCTTGCTGAAGTTGGAATGCCTTAGGAAGGCTGCATAGCGGTTATTGGAGCTATTGCCGTATAAGGCCCCTTGAGAGGAACTGGTTTTGGATTCGATCCTCCTCGGGTCTAAGTACTCCTCTACCTCCAGTACTGAGCGTACATCATAGTCCAACATCCGGCTTACTTTGTCAAGGATGCGTTCTCTTGCCTCAGCAATGAGTTGATCCCAGTTCTGGCCCTGATTGTTGGGTACGTTGATCATCGTAAACCAGTTTTCCGCGCCCTCGGGTGCATCATCCGCTTTGTATTTGCTCGTGATGTTGATGTAAATGGTAGGGTCCTGGTAGATAGTGCCCTTGCGGAAAATGTGCTCAAACTCCTGACGGTAATCCTCACTGAAGAGAATATTGTGGAGGTTGAGTTGGGGAAAGCTATGCCGAATGCCCCAGTAGAAGATCAAGGCAGAGCTTGATTTGGGCTGGCGCAGAATCTTTTCAGGCGGAGCCTGAGAGGGAAGGAGTTTCCGGTAGGTGTTGACCACATCCATATTGCTCACCACCCGGTCGAAGGTATATTTCTTTCCCCCTACCTGTATCCCTTGGGCTTGCTTGTTTTCCACCAGAATTTCTTCTACCGGGGCGCCCAGATGAAATTTCACCCCTTGGCGCTCCGCCAGGCCCATTAGGCTCAGGGTAATATCATGCATCCCGTTTTGGGGAAAATAGGCGCCAATATTGAATTCCAGGTGAGGGATGATATTGAGGGTTGCGGGGGTCTGATAAGGGTCAGAGCCATTGTAGGTGGCATACCGATTGAATAGCTGAACTAGCTTGGGGTTTTGGAAGGTACTCTCATTGGCCGCATTCATGGTGCGCAAAAAGTCCATCTTGTGGAGGTTGCGGTAGCTTCTCCGGGCATCAGCGTTGGTCCAGGTCTCCAGCTTGTGCATAGAGCGGAACATGAACATCTCCCCGAGGTAGTCATACAGGGTGGCGCTGCGAGTGAGGGCCTTCTCCACATGTTTACTAGGTTCACCTAGTACATTTTCCACCTCAGCCACAAACTTTTCCGGGTCGCTGTAAGCTTGCAGGCGAGTACCGTCTTCCCAGAAGTAATGGCAGACCACTGGTAAACTGAGGTAATTGAAGTGGTCTTGGGTCTGCTCTCCGGCAAGCTCGAAAAGCTCCTCGATGAGTTGGGGAAGGGTGAATAGGCTGGGCCCGGCATCGAACCGATAGCCCTGTAGTTGGATTTCGCTCAGCTTACCTCCGGGATAGGCGTTGCTTTCGAATACTTCTACCCGGTGGCCAGCACACGCAAGCCTAATGGCGGTGGCTATGCCAGCAATGCCAGCACCAATAATGCCTACAGACTTGGACGGGTTTTGCCTGCTTTGCATACTAAGCCGTCACAGAATTGGCAAAATCCAGTAAGGTTTTGGTGGCTTCTTCGGGCCGTTCCAACATGCCCATGTGCCCTGTATCATACATGACGTGAGTGGTGGCATGCTTGGCTGCGCGCATCATTTTGAAGCTCATGTCAAAAGGGACTGCCGTGTCATGGTCTCCGGCAATGAGCAGTTTTGGCATGGCAGATTTCAGGAGGTGAAATTTGCTCTCCCGGTCATGCATGGCCTGCGTAAACGCAATATGGGTTTCAGCAGAGGTCTGCAGGGCCATTTTGGTGGACTTATCAATCATGGGCATGAGTTCCTCAATGCGCTCATGAAAAAATAAGAAAGGAATGAAAGACTCAATGAAGGCTCCCATGCCTTGTTGCTTCACAATCTCAATGGATTTTAGGCGGCCTTCTTTCCGGCTAGTGCTGTCTTCGTTGGCATTGCTATGGAACAAACCGAAGGCTTTGACCATCTCAGGGTGTTGGTCCGTGAGGTGCAAGGTTACGTATCCTCCCATGCTGTGGCCCACCACAATCACCTCGTACCAGCCTTTTTCTTTGAGCCAATCGGCGAGCTCGTTAGCAACTCTGGGAAAGGAAACTTCGCCTTCTAAAAGTGGTGATTTGCCATGCCCGGGTAGGTCAATGGTAATTACTTTGAAATGCTTGGCAAGCTCGTCACGTACCTCATCCCATAGCGTGAGGTCATTACAGAAACCATGAATCAAAAGCAGGGGAAATCCTTCCCCTGCCTCTACGTAGTTCAAATCCATGGTGCGAAATTAGGCGTTCACTACGGCAACTCCCAGAATTTCCCGGGCAGCCTTAGCAATACCATTATCGCAGTATCCGCATTCTTGATATAGTTCGTATTGGGTGCCGTGCTCTACTGTACGGTCAGGCATGCCCAATCGCTTGATTTGGGCGCTATAACCTTGGTCGGCTGCCCATTCCAGAACGGCACTACCAAAGCCACCTTGTAGCACACCGTCTTCCACAGTGATCACCTTTTGGTAGCGTTCAAAGATGTGCTTGAGCAGGTTCTCATCAAGGGGTTTGACAAAGCGCATGTCAAACAATCCGGCACGAATGCCTTCAGATTCTAATGCCTCAACGGCCGTTTGGGCCAGGTTACCAATATGGCCGATAGAGAGAATAGCCACGTCCTCACCCTCTTGAATGATACGGCCGGTGCCGATTTCCATCTTTTTCATAGCCGTACGCCACTCGGGCATGACGCCCTGGCCGCGCGGATACCGGATGGTGAAGGCTTGCCCTTCCCGAGGAAGCTGAGCGGTGTACATCATATCCCGCAGTTCCGCCTCATTCATAGGAGCAGCCAGAATCATATTGGGTAGGCTACGCATGTAGGCAATATCGTAGGCGCCGTGGTGAGTGGGTCCGTCTGCCCCGGCAAAGCCGGCCCGGTCCAAGCAGAAATTGACCGGAAGATTTTGGATACAGACATCGTGCACTACTTGGTCGTAGGCACGCTGCATAAATGTGCTGTAGATATTACAAAAAGGTACTAACCCTTGAGTAGCCAGTCCGGCAGAAAAGGTAACTGCATGCTGCTCAGCAATTCCGACGTCAAAAGCACGATCGGGCATGGCTTTCATCATGATGTTCATGGAGCTACCTGAGGGCATAGCAGGTGTAATACCTACGATTTTCTCATTTTCCTCTGCTAATTCCACCAAGGTTTCCCCGAATACCACCTGGTATTTAGGGGCCTGGGGGGTATCCACCTTTTTCTTGTGCACCACACCCGTTACCTTATCAAAGGTGCCCGGGGCGTGCCATTTGGTCTGGTCCTTTTCCGCAGGAGCGTAGCCTTTGCCTTTTACCGTAACGCAGTGTAGGACTTTGGGGCCAGGAATGTCTTTAAGGTCATTTAAGACGTGCACCAAATGGTTCACATCATGCCCATCTACGGGTCCGAAGTAGCGTAGGTTCAGGCTTTCAAAAAAGTTACTTTCCTTAAGTAGGAAGGACTTTACGGTATGCTCTACTTTGCTGGCAATCTCTTGAGCGCTCTTGCCAAACTTGCTGAATTTGCCCAGCATCTTCCATACCTCATCCTTTACCTTATTATAGGTATGGCTGGTGGTGATGTCCGTGAGATAGTCTTTCAGTGCCCCTACATTGGGGTCGATAGACATATTATTATCGTTCAGGATGATGAGCATGTTGGGTTGGGCATCACCCGCGTGGTTCATACCCTCGAAAGCTAAGCCACCCGTCATGGCGCCGTCGCCAATAACTGCTATGTGGTGCCGATCGTCTCCTTGGTAACGGTTGGCTACGGCCATGCCCAAGGCAGCGGATATAGAGGTAGAACTATGCCCTACGCCAAAGGTGTCGTATTCACTTTCTTTCCGTTTAGGAAACCCTGAGAGGCCTTGGTAAACCCGGTTGGTGTGAAATTGCTCCCGACGGCCGGTTAGTATCTTATGCCCGTAGGCTTGGTGACCTACGTCCCACACCAGTTGGTCTACCGGAGTATTGAAGACGTGGTGCAAAGCTACGGTAAGCTCGACTACACCCAAGCTGGCTCCAAAGTGACCTCCGTGTACCGAAACGGTATCAATAATGTACTGACGAAGTTCTTCACTTAGTTGTAAAAGCTCTTCCGGGCTTAGGCCCTTCATGTTGGCTGGGGAATGGATTTTGGCCAGAAGGGGTCCTGGTTCGATCAACATAGTCTCTACCTTTTGATTGACTTGTAAACTGGCTGACTAGCCATTTGTTTAGTTGCAACCGTTTGTACGTGGGTACAAGGCAGCAAAATTAGCTGAAAATAAACTGGCAACATATCCCAGGGGGATTTTTTGCTATTTTTGTAGCTTGGCTTGGTGGGCTGTACCACACCACTAGTTGCCTTTTGGTTGCTTCTAAATCGTTTTCACTCTATGGCTAGTACATACGAAGTAAAACTTCCTTTGTTCGAGGGGCCCTTTGATCTGCTACTCTTCTTCATCGAAAGGGACGAACTGGATATATATGATATACCTATTAGTAAGGTAACTAAGGACTTTCTGGATTATTTGCACCGCCTGGAGGAGATGAATATCGAGGTGGCAAGTGAATTCATTCTGGTGGCGGCCACCCTCATGCGGATTAAGTCTAAGCTATTGCTACCCCGGCCACAGCTGGATGAGGAAGGCAACGAGATAGACCCTAGGGAGGAGCTGGTGAAGCACCTACTGGAGTACAAAAAGTACAAAAGCGTGGTGGAGGACTTGGCTCAGATGGAAGCCTCTCAACTGAATAAGGAACGACGCGGTAACGTAGTACAAGAGCTAAAAAAACTGGCTGAGACCAACCAAGTGGAGTCCGAACTCCAAGACTTAGACTTATATAAGCTGTTACGAGTTTTTGAACGAGTGATGGAGCGCCATCAGGGAGAGAAAAATAAACCCGTGCACCGGGTGGTACCCTATCCTTATTCTATTGAAGGCCAAAAAGACTTTATTTTAAAATCAGTACTGACCGACAAACGCCTCTCTTTTACGAAGGTAATGAGCATGGAACCGAATAAAATCGGGGTGATTTTTAACTTCCTTGCTATTTTGGAGTTATTACAATTAAGAAAAATAACCATGCACATCGGGCTGGGCTTCAATAACTTTTGGATTGAGCCTCTCGATGAAGAGAATTCGGAGACCGAACCGGTAGAACAGGAAAGCAACTAGAGAATGTCCTATTCACGCGTAGAAACTTTGTTACCTACAGAAATAGTCTTGGGACGCGGCATTGGCCCCATTCGCTTTGGTATGTACCCTGAGGAAACCATGAAGGTATTGGGTGACCCAAGTACTACGGACTTGCGGCATCCCAAGAAGGGCGTGGGAGCGGTGATACATCATTATCCACAGCATGGCCTGGACCTTACCTTTGACGAGGAGGACGAACACCGGCTGGCCTACATTGACATTACCGATGGGTCGTTTATACTCATGAATGCGCTTTCCTTAGGCATGAGCTGGGATGACTGCCTGGAGGCTACCAAGGGTCTAGGTTTGGGATTACCCCATGAAGAACGGTGCGTTTCCTGGGATTTGTTGTGCTATCATGGGCATAGCCTCATGTGCTGGTTCCATGATAAAACGCTATCGAAAATCTCTTTCGGACATTATTGGTCCAGAGAAGGCCAACCTCTTTGGCCAGAGGGTTGATCACCTTGTTGATCACTTTATAATAATCTCACCTCAGTAATCACTGCGGAACCTACTTTCTCATTCAATAGGCCGATAAGTTTGTCCTTACTCATAGCAAGTTCTTGCTTGAGGGCTGCGCTGGACAGTTCCACAAACAGCGTCTGGTTTTTGACGAAGATATTGCCCGTGCGGGAGGCAATGAACGGGCCCATTACTTCTGGCCACGCCGCTACAATGCGCTGCTCATGATACTTCCCTTTGAGTCGGTAAGCTTCCAATAGCTCCTGGATCACGTCCTTGAGTGGCTGGGCTTCTCTTTTGCGTTGGTTGGGTCCTCCTTTGGGTTTGTACTTCATGCCTCCTCCTGGTCTGTTATCTCCCCTTGGTGCACATGCACCATTCGACAAGCCAACGCCTGCTGTGCAAAGATAGTTTGTGTGCGCTCAGGCCGGGCATCGGTGACGAGTAACTGCCCGAAGCCGGTACCGGATACCTTGCTCATCAGGCGCTGAATGCGGCCGTCATCTAATTTATCAAAAATATCGTCCATCAGCAGCAAGGGAGGGAATCCAAAATGCTCCTGAAAAAGCTCGTATTGGGCTAATTTCAGGGCAATGACGAAGGACTTCTGTTGCCCTTGTGAGCCAAACTTTTTGAGCGGATAGTCGCCC
>JBCBHI010000057.1:0-12731 GCA_038525885.1 Bacteroidota bacterium | reverse complement strand
CCCCCGGTGGAATATAGGGTAACTCCCAATTCGTGCAGCCGCTGCACGATGGGCCCTAGATTCCACCGGGGGTACCCAGAAATTCATTGAAGATCATAACATACCCGTGCAGCGGGTAGAGGACCTCACGGGCTACCCCTCCATATTGGGTGGCCGGGTAAAAACCCTGCACCCAAAGGTGTTTGGTGGCATCTTGGCCCGTCGTGAAGAGGGAGGAGACCAGCAAGAGGTTTCCGAATACGAGATCCCCTATTTTGACTTGGTGATTGTAGACCTCTATCCGTTCGAAGAAACCGTAGCGGGTGGCGGCACCCCACAGGAGATCATCGAAAAGATCGACATTGGGGGCATTTCCCTGATTAGGGCAGCAGCCAAAAACTTTGCTGATGTGCTGATTGTCTCTTCCCGTGAGCAATACAATGCCCTCGGTACCTTGCTACAGGAAAAGAACGGTAGCACCGAGCTGAGTGACCGACGGAAATTTGCCGCTCAGGCCTTTGATATTTCCAGCCACTATGACTCTGCCATCTTCAACTACTTCAATGCCGAGGAGGACTTGCCAGCACTAAAAGTAAGCGAGCGTACTGACCGTAGTTTACGGTATGGCGAGAACCCACACCAGGCAGGTTCCTTTTATGGTGACTTGGACGGCATGTTTGAGCAGCTGCACGGCAAGGAGCTGTCTTACAACAACTTGGTGGATGTAGACGCGGCAGTCAGCCTGATTGCTGAGTTTGAAGGAACTACTGCTTTTGCCATACTGAAGCATACCAATGCGTGCGGTATGGCTACTGGCGCTTCCGTGAAGGAAGCTTATCTGAAAGCCCTGGCAGCGGATAATGTGTCGGCTTTCGGTGGAGTGTTGGTGAGCAACCAACCCATAGATGCGGAGGCCGCTGAAGAGCTCAACAAGCTCTTCATGGAGGTGCTGATTGCGCCTGAATTTGCTCCCGATGCCCTGGAGATCCTGAAAAGCAAAAAGAACCGGGTACTGCTGAAACAAAAGCAGGGCATCACCCAGACGCTTCAGGTTAAAACCATCCTCAACGGCTGGTTGGTACAAGACCGTGATGTAGCGATTGAGGGTGAGGAGCAGCTAAAAACGGTGACCGACCGTGCTCCTTCAGCAGAGGAGGTACAAGCCTTGTTGTTTGCCAACAAGCTGGTGAAGCACACCAAGTCCAACACCATCGTGCTGGCCAATGCCCACCAACTGTTTGCTTCTGGCACCGGCCAAACCTCCCGGGTAGATGCTTTGAAGCAAGCTATTGCCAAGGCGAAAACCTTTGGCTTTGACCTAAATGATGCGGTGATGGCCTCCGACGCCTTCTTCCCTTTCCCGGATTGTGTGGAGATTGCGCACGGCGAAGGCATCAAAGCGGTGATCCAGCCCGGAGGCTCCGTACGTGACCAAGAATCGGTAGATTTTTGCAATGCAAACGGAATGGCGATGGTTCTGACGGGCGTTCGCCACTTTAAACATTAAATATTACAACCCTACCCTGAAAAATCGAACGCGGCCCAGGTCGGATATTCAGGAGTAATTTGTAACTTTTCCCGGAAATAAAACCCCCTGCGCCGCGCTAGACTATAACGAATGGGACTATTTGATTTCTTTTCAAGTGATATTGCGATTGACCTAGGTACCGCCAATACACTGATTATTTATAAAGATAAGGTGGTGGTGGATGAACCTTCGATCATTGCGATTGATAAGAACACCAAAAAAGTGCTTGCAATAGGCCGTGAAGCCATGCAAATGCACGAAAAAACGCACGAGGACATCAAGACCATTCGCCCGCTCAAGGACGGGGTAATTGCTGACTTCCACGCTGCGGAACACATGATCCGGGGCATGATCAAAATGATTGATGGAGGTAAGCGGAGTATCTTGCCTAGCTCTCACCGAATGGTAATCTGTATCCCTTCGGGCATTACTGAGGTAGAGAAGCGTGCGGTACGGGACTCAGCCGAGCATGCCGGGGCCAAAGAAGTATATATGATTCATGAGCCCATTGCGGCGGCTATTGGTATCGGTATCGATATTGAGCAGCCCGTAGGTTCTATGATTGTAGATATTGGGGGTGGTACTACGGAGATTGCCGTGATTGCCCTGTCGGGTATTGTGTGCGATCAGTCCATCCGTACTGCTGGGGATACCTTCAATAGTGATATCCTGAATTACATGCGCCGCCAGCATAACCTGCTGATTGGGGAGCGCTCCGCGGAAAAGGTGAAAATCGAGGTAGGTTCTGCCATGACGGAGTTGGATACTCCACCGGAAGACTATGAGATTCGCGGCCGTGACCTGATGACCGGAATACCGAAGGTGATCAAGATTTCTTACTCCGAGATTGCTTTCGCCATCGACAAATCTATCTCGAAGATTGAAGAAGCCGTGCTGAAGGCCTTGGAGATCTCACCTCCCGAGCTCTCAGCAGATATCTACGATAATGGTATTCACCTTACCGGAGGCGGAGCCCTATTGCGCGGATTGGACAAACGCCTGGCCCTTAAAACCAAACTGCCCATCCACGTAGCGGAAGATCCGTTGCGGGCAGTAGTGCGGGGTACCGGTGATGCCCTCAAGAAGCTAGATCATTTCAAAGCAGTGTTGATGACCTAAGCGACCTATGCAGCAACTCTTCGGATTCATTTACCGGAATCGTTCTCTATTTACTTTTTTGTTGTTGCTGTCCATTGGTTTCTTTTTGGTCTTTCGGTTCAATGACTACCCCGGTGCGGTATACTTTCATACCTCTAACCGGGTAAGCGGGCAGCTATTGGATTCGCGCCAAGGGGTGATGGATTTCTTTGGCCTGCGGGAAGTGAACCAGACCTTGGCAGAAGAAAACGCACAGCTACGGCAGGCCTTGCTTGCTCCACTGGCAGTAACTGCGGGCACGGGCAGAGCCATCCCTACCATGGCAGAATCGCTCCCAGGGCAGTTTCGTTTTATCCCCGCCAAGGTGATCAACAACTCTTGGAACCGCTTTAGGAATTACCTCACCTTAAATAAAGGAGCCAAGGACGGACTGGAACCCGGCATGGCTGTAATGGGTACACACGGCGTGGTGGGTCAGGTGAAATATGTATCCCAAAATTTCGCCACGGTCATTTCCCTGTTGTACACCGACTGGGAGGTTTCGAGTACCCTAGCCTCTATCGGCAGCAACTGCTCGGTGAGTTGGTCAGGCGCGGACCCACTGAAGGCCAATGTGCTGTACCTACCCCTGCATACCCAGCTTACGGTTGGCGATACCGTAGTTACCTCTGGCTATAACGCCGTTTTTCCTTCGGGCATGCCCATAGGTACGGTGAGTGCTTTTGAGCAAACCACCGATGCCAATTTCTTTGATGTTACCATCGACTTGGTCACTGATTTTCAGGCCTTGCGTTACGTATACGTGGTAGAGAATAGCTATCTGCCAGAGCAGGATTCCCTTCAGCAACTAACCGACCCTGTACTATGAATGCTCGGTCGATTCCCGCACAAATATTACTCGCGTTACTCTACGTGGTGACACAGGCCTACCTGGGTAGCCAACTTGTCCTGTTCGATACCGCATTTACCTTCCTGTATATCGGATTCCTGCTCATGCTCCCCTTTGAGGTAGGCCCCATTACCCTGATGGTAGTCGGCTTTTTCATGGGTTTGGGGGTAGACGTATTCTCGGATACCTTGGGCATCAACGCCGTAGCCAGTACCGTCATGATGTTTATCCGGCCTGGTGTAGTCAATATCTTGATGCCGCAAGGAGGTTTGGAATCCGGCGCAGTACCCAGCCTGCGGATGATGGGCTTGGGGTGGTATTTGCGTTATACCTTATCCCTCATCTTCGTCCATCATTTGGTGCTCTTCTTTCTGGAAGCCTTCACCTTTCGGTATTTCCTACAGACCATCTCCCAGGTTCTGGCTAGCTCAGTCATCACCTTTATGACCTTGTTGATTATTCAGTTGGCATTTTACCGGAAAACACGAGTGTAATGGAATCAGCGCGCCCCCTTTACATACAAATCACCTTGATCCTGGTCGCAGTCCTATTTGTGGGCAAGCTTTTTACCATGCAGGTGTCTAGTGACGTGGAGGGGGGTACCGTCCGTACCTTTACCCAGTACCCATACCGGGGTTTGATATATGACCGCAATGGGGATTTGCTGGTCACCAACGAGCCCCAGTTTGACTTAATGGTAGTGCCCTTTCAGGCGCAGGGTACGGATCCTGGAGAGTTGTGCGAGCTATTATCCCTCACTCCGGAGGAATTTACCGAACGGCTTGCCAAAGCTAGGGCGTATAGCAAAACCCGCCCTTCTACCTTTTTCCGAAAGCTTTCCAATGAAGAGTATGGCCAACTCCAAGATGTACTGGTCAACTACCCTGGGTTTTATGTAGAAGCCCGAACGGTACGAAGCTACCCCGACGGGGTCCTGGCCAATATCCTGGGCTATACGGGTGAGATTGATCAGGCTGGGTTGAACCGGGATACCGCCAACTACTATCGGTCAGGCGATTACATAGGCCGGGCAGGGCTGGAAGCCGAATATGAAAGAGACTTGCGCGGACAGCGAGGAGTAAAGAAGATGCGGATCAGCCCTGATGGTAGCATTGTGGGCCCCTACGACAATGGTGACTCGGATACCCTGGCCATTTCTGGCCAGGATTTGGTTTCCACTATCGATCTGGAATTGCAGAAATACGCGGAGTTTCTGATGGAAGGGAAAGTAGGTAGCGTGGTGGCTATAGAGCCTGCTACTGGGGAAATACTGGCCATGGTTTCGGCCCCCTCCTACGACCCCAACATGCTGTCTGGCAGAGCCTTTAGCACCAACTTCCGCGAAATATCACAGGACACTCTCAACCCCTTATTTACTCGTCCTACCCAAGCTACCTATCCACCGGGCTCAATCTTTAAAATTATTCAGGCACTGGTGGCTTTGGAAGAGGAAGTGCTGCGGCCTTACGAGCAGATATATTGCGAAGGCAATTTGATAGGCGACCACGCCCCTCCGGGTAACTACAATGTACGCCGGGGCATCATCTTGTCCTCCAACAACTATTTCTACAAGGTATTTCGGCGCATCATTTATCAGCAAAAAGCTTCAAGCACTTTTGAAGATGCCCGCATCGGCCTAGAGGTTTGGCGAGAGTACGTATCCAACTTTGGCTTGGGTAGCCCCATGGGGATTGACTTTCCCTCAGAAAGCCGGGGGTTGATTCCTTCCTTGAAGACCTATGATGACATATACGGGGTAAAGCGTTGGCGTTTTTCCAACATCTATTCCCTGAGCATTGGGCAAGGGGAAATGCTCATGACCCCTTTGCAGATGGCCAATTTGGCAGCCATCATGGCGAACAAAGGGTATTTTTACACTCCCCACCTGATCAAGGCCATCGGGGATACTGGGGAGCCAAGG
This sequence comes from Bacteroidota bacterium, assembly GCA_038525885.1. GTDB lineage: Bacteria > Bacteroidota > Bacteroidia > Cytophagales > Cyclobacteriaceae > DMST01. Next base: position 7,316 of record JBCBHI010000057.1, on the reverse strand, counting down.
GAGGAATATTTGGTAAAACATGAAACAGGCATTGATTCGGTGCACTTTCCCCCTGTGCTAGAAGGCATGGCGGGGGTAGTGAATGGTACCGCCCGACTCGCAGCCATCCGAGACATTGCCGTAGTAGGCAAAACGGGAACTGCGGAGAATCCCTTTGGCCTGGACCACTCGGTATTTATGGCCTTTGCACCTGCAGAGAACCCCCAAATAGCGATTGCGGTGTACGTAGAAAATGCGGGTTGGGGAGGTTTGGCCGCGGCCGGTACTTCCAGCTTGCTCATTGAGAAGTACATCAAGGGAGAAATCTCACGGAAGTGGATTGAGGATTATTTGGTCGAGCAACGCTATCTACTGAGTTTATGAGTTCCCGCGAGAATATTCAGGTCGATTGGCTAATCATCTTACTCTACGTCCTGTTGGTGATCACCGGGTGGCTCAATATTTATGCGGCTAATTATGACCCGGTGGATACTACCCCGTTGTTCTCCCTGGAAGGAGAGGCGGGTAAGCAGCTCCTTTTCATAGGAGGATGTATAGTCATCATTACCACCCTGTTGGTCCTTGACTATACCTTCTACGATTCCTTTGCTTACATATTCTATTTCCTGTTCATTGTATTGCTGCTCCTGGTCTTGGTGGTCGGCAACAAAATTGGAGGAGCCCGTTCCTGGTTCCAGTTGGGCATATTTAAGCTGCAGCCCAGTGAGTTTGCCAAGTTTGCGACCGCCCTGGCCTTGGCCAAGTACATGGGCACCACCCCGGGTTTTCGGTTCGATAAACTGACCAACCTGGCTATTGCGGTGGCCATAGTGGCGGTGCCCACAGGGCTTATCCTACTACAGCCCGATGCCGGAACGGTACTGGTTTTTACCTCCTTCATTATTGCCTTCTACCGTGAAGGCCTCACCCCGGTAGTGATTTGGATAGGGCTGGCGGCCATTGCCTTATTTATTATAACCCTGGTGGTGTCAGAAATGTATTTTCTGTTCATAGGAGTGGCCGTAGTAGTAGGTATCATCTGCTTCTTCGTTATCCGCAAGCAAGGGGTTAATCGTACGGTGGCCCTTATAGTAGGCATTGGTTTGGTAGTGTCTGGGTATATCCTCAGTGTAGACTATTTATTCAATGAAGCCCTGTTACCTCACCAGCAAACCCGGATTTTGCTCACCCTCAATATGATCGAAGACCCTAGCGGAGGCGGGTACAACCTCTTTCAGGCCAAGACCTCCATCAGTTCGGGTGGTTTGTGGGGCAAGGGATGGCTGGCCGGAGACCGTACCCAAACGGATTGGGTGCCCGAGCAGTCCACCGATTTCATTTTTACTACCCTGGCCGAAGAACATGGCTGGGTGGGCAGTGCCCTAGTGGTGGTCATATTCACGGTTTTCTTGTGGCGACTCATTATGCTTGCCGAAAGGCAGAAAAGCAGATTCTCACGGATATTTGGCTACGGAGTATTTGGTATTTTCTTTTTCCATATCCTCATCAACATCGGCATGACTATGGGCCTGTTTCCCGTAGTAGGTATCCCCTTACCCTTTTATAGTTACGGTGGCTCCTCTTTATGGTCATTTACTATATTGCTATTTATGTTGATCAAGCTAGATGCGCATCGTGGCCAAGTCCTCATGCGCTAAGTAGGGAACCGCCCAGCTCGCTGCTTCAAAAAATTCATCAATTTTAGTAACCTGACCACCCAGTCATCGTTAGTATGACTACCTAGTCACTTCAATATGCCCACTGCTACGTTTTTCAATCTGGATGAAGAAAAGCGAGACCGTTTTACCAAAGCGGCCTTCCAGGAATTCTGTTTGCATGATTACAAGCAGGCCTCCGTTAGCCAGATTGTAAAAAAGGTGGGCATTGCCAAGGGCTCCGTGTACCAGTATTTCGAAAACAAGGCCGACTTGTATCAGTACTTGTATGAATTGGCCACCAAGAAAAAAGCGGAGTACGTGCAGGCCAGCCCCTTGGGCGAGGAGGAAGACTTCTTTGAGTGGATAGAAAGGCTTTGGGCTACAGGACTGAGATTTGATGCTGAGAATCCCCTGTATACCGGATTCCTTTACAATATCTCTCAGGAGAAAGACCCGGTGGCCCACCAAATCATGGAACAAAACCGTGGGCAAGCTCGCCAGTTCTTCGAACCGCTGTTCCGGCAGCTTCAGGAGAAAGGCCAAATGCGCAAGGACGTGGACATGGACTTTCTGGTCTTTTTCTTCAGTTATAGTGCCGAGTCACTGACGGGATTTATGATCAAAAAACACGGAGGAGACTACCAAAAATTGGTGCAGGGGGGCAAGCCCTTTATGAGTGTGAACCCGGAAGCCATCATGGAATATGTCCATCAGCTGTCACAGCTTTTACGGACAGGTATGATGCCATCTTAAAAAATTTTTAACCAAACAGTGACTGCCCAGTCACAGCACAAGCATGATAACGGTCAACAATTTATCGTTTACGTATCCGGGGGGTGAGTCATCCGCCGTGAAATCGATCTCTTTTTCGGTAAAGCAAGGTGAAGTCTTTGGCTTCCTGGGACCGAGCGGTGCTGGGAAAAGTACCACACAGAAAGTACTCATTCAGCTACTGAAAGGATACCAAGGCGAGGTCAACATTTTGGGCAAGCCTTTGAACGGTTGGGGTAGTGATTACTTTGAGCACATCGGAGTAGGATTCGAATTGCCCAATCATTACCAAAAGCTCACCGCACTGGAAAACCTACAGTTCTTTGGTAGTTTTTACCGCCAAGGAATTCAAGACCCCATGCCCCTGCTAGAGCGGGTGGGTTTAGCGGACGCTGCCAAGAAGAGGGTGTCTGAGTTTAGCAAAGGCATGAAAATGCGACTGAATTTTATACGAGCTCTGCTGCACAATCCACAAATCCTTTTTCTCGACGAACCCACCTCAGGCCTAGATCCGGGCAATGCACGTATCCTTAAGGACATCATCCGGGAGCAGAAGGCAGCGGGAAAGACCATCTTCCTTACCACGCACAACATGCACGACGCTGACGAGCTGTGCGACCGGGTAGCCTTTATGATTGGGGGAGAGTTGGCCCTGGTGGAGGAGCCCAAAGCTCTCAAAATGAACCGAGGTGAACGAAAGGTGCGCCTGGAAGTAGAAAACGGACAGCTAGAAGCCACGGAGTTTCCGCTACAGGGTATTGGGGACAATGCTCAGTTCTTAGCAATGTTGAAGCATCCTAATCTGCGCACCATCCACTCGCTGGAGCCCACGCTTGAGGATATCTTTATTCAAGAAACTGGTCAACAACTGTCATGAAAGCGCTGATGCAAATGGCGGCTTGGGATGCGAAAATCCAAGCCCGCTACCAGATTCCTACCGTGGGCCTTGTACTCACCGGCCTGTACTGGATTCTGTTTCGCAGCCTGCCGTTCGAGGATATCGATGGCCTGGTGATCGTGTGCGTATATGCAGACCCCGCCGCTTTGGGTATGGTATTTATTGGTGCCCTGGTTCTGTTTGAGAAGAACGAGCGCACCTTGCAAGTGATGGCCGTCAGTCCCGTTACCCCTGCCCAATACTTATGGTCCAAGGTAATCTCCATGACAGGCTTGGCCCTAGTGCTCAGTGTAGCCTTAGCCATTGTAGGTCACGGGTGGGATCTCAACTATCTCTGGTTGGTGCTGGGCACTATCCTTACGGCCATGTTCTTCACCTTCGTGGGCTTTCTGGCGGTAGCCAGAGTGAAATCTTTGAATGAATACATCTTCTTCTTGTTTCCCGCACTGGTGGTCTTCAACCTGCCCATCCTCAATTTCCTGGAGGTTACCGATACCTGGGTATGGTACTTGATTCCTTCGCAAGGCTCCTTCCTACTGTTAGAAGCAGGTTTTGGCCGCGAAATTGAAACCTGGCAGTATCTCTACAGTCTGCTGGTGCTTCCGGTAGCTACCTTCTTTGCTTACCGCCTGTCGTTACGCGCCTATGAGCGCCACATCGTCGCTAAACTCTAATGCCATGCAAACCTGGATTTCCCTTACCATCAATGACGTTCGGAATGTAGTGCGCGACCGCCTACTCCTGATGATCTTCTTTGTGCCGGCCATCCTGCTGGGTTTTGTGCGGGGCGTGATGCCGCTGATCCTCGAGCATTACCCTGATGTAGCGGACTACCAACACCTGATTTTGATGCTGGCCACAGCACAGATTCCTACCACCTTTGGTTTGGTGGCGGCCTTTGTGATGCTGGACGAGAAGGACGAACGAGTTTTTGAGGTACTACGCAGCCTGCCTGTTTCCTCCTACCGGTTCATTGGCTTTCGGCTGGGGTGGGTATTCGGTTTCACCGCTATAGGAGCAGCTATTTTTCTATCCTTGAGCGGGCTGATGGAACTGAGCCTCCTGAGTGTGCTGCAAGCATCTTTGCTGTACGGTATCTTAAGCGTGATCCTCACCCTTTTCATCGTTACCTACACTGCCAATAAGGTAGAAGGTTTGGCTGTATTTAAGGGCCTCAATATTGCCATGTACCTGCCCGTACTCCCTTGGGTGTGGGACAACGCCTGGCTTCAAGTCTTAGCTGCAATGCCCTCCTACTGGCCTTTTCGGATCATAGCCGAAGCCCAAGCCACCGGGGAGGCTCCCCACCTCTGGTTTGGTATAGGTTTGGTAGTCCTGCTTCTTTTTGTGATGATTCTCCTGAGCCAATTTCGCAAGCGGGTTTTTGGCTAAAACCCCCAGAAGTACAATCGATTGCGTGGTAGATTTTCAAAGATTTCTCAGTAGTACTGCTGGGAAATCCTTAGGTTTTGCTGCTACACTTTTATTTGAAGACCATGCAGTCATTACGATTACTTACACTTCTATTCTTAGTTTCCCTGGTTGCCTGCAATAAAGAAACACTACCCGATCTTGAGATTGCACATACTGGGAAAGGAACCGTCCAAATTGATGTTTTGGAGGGAGACCAATTGAAAATCAGATATTCCACCTCTCCCCGATCTGAGCATTCCTCTCGGTCCGTGCTTCCTCAAGCCACCGTGCCTGGTGAGTGGGAAGTAACCCGAGAAAGCCAAACGGGGAATGAGGCATTCACCAAAGGCAACTGGACGGTAGGCCACCTTGCGGAAGACGGCACCCTGATTGTACTTTTCGATGGAGACACGCTGTTTGCTGAGGCTTCGGCCATTGCGCATACCCTGCGGCCCGACAGCCTGTACTATGACAGGGACAGTGTATCCTTTGTATCCGTACAAATAGGGACGCAGGCCGGAGAGCAATTCTTCGGGGCAGGGCCACGGGCCATCCCGCAGAATCTACGCGGTAGAACCCTGGAGGTGTACAACCAACCCCATTTTGGATATGCCAACGGCACACCCAACCTCAATATCACCATTCCTTGGGTACTCTCTTCTGAGGGCTATGGTATCTATTTCGATAGTGAAAACCCTGCGGTGCTGGATCTGGCTAGCACTGATAGTGAGGTTTGGGAATATGAAGTAGAAGCTACCGAGGCGCTTACCTATTACATATTGCCGGGCAATCTGGCAAAGCTCCCTCAGAAATACGTAGACCTTACAGGTCACCAACCCCTGCCTCCACGCTGGGCTATGGGCTTTATCCAAAGCCGGTACGGGTACGAGACCGAGGAACAAGCTCGCAATGTGGTAGATTCCATGCAGCTCGCTGGCTTTCCTTTGGACGGACTAGTGCTGGACCTGCAATGGTTTGGCGGTACGGAGGACATGGGCAACATGGATTGGGACAGAGAGCGTTTTCCTACTCCTGAGCAAATGATTCAAGACTTTGCCGCTACAGGCGTGAAAGTGATTCCGATTCTGGAGCCGTACTTCACCCGAGAGTCTACCAATTTTGATCATCTGGATGAGCAAGGTTGGCTGGCGAAAACTAAGGAGGGGAACTCCTATGTGATTGAAGACTTTTGGACCGGAGGCGGAGGCGCGGGCCTGCTCGATCTCTACAATACAGAAACCCATGATTGGTTTTGGAGCTTTTTTGAAGCCCGGACTCGGGAAGGGGCTGCGGCTTGGTGGTGCGATTTGGGCGAACCTGAAAATCACCCGATTGGGATGAATCATGTGAACGGCCCAGCCCGGGTATCGCACAATGGATATTCGCTCATTTGGGCAGACCTGCTGTACCGTAAGTACCAGGAGGTATTCCCTGAGGTGCGCCTCTTCAACCTGATTCGTTCTGGCTACGGAGGCATGCAGCGGTATTCCACTTTCCCTTGGTCTGGTGATATTTCTCGTTCGTGGAGTGGGTATCAGGCACAAATCCCTGTTATGTTGGGAGCCGGGCTGAGTGGCATTGGCTATATGAGTTCTGACCTGGGAGGATTTACCGGGGGCGAGCAAAACGATGAACTTTATACCCGGTGGTTGCAATTTGGTGCCTTCACCCCCATCATGCGAGCCCACGGGTCCAACGGAATACCGTCAGAGCCCATTTACTATACCCAGCAGACGCAAGATATCGTGCGGAAGTACGTGAAATTGCGCTACGCCTTCTTGCCCTATAACTACACCCTGGCTTGGGAAAACACCACCGAGGGTACCCCTTTGGTTCGTCCGCTATGGTATCATTATCCAGAGGTACTGGACACCTACACCCGGCAGGATGAATACCTCTGGGGAGAGTCCTTGTTGATTGCTCCGGTACTGGAGGCTGGCAAAACAGAGAGAGAGGTGTTTTTCCCTACGGGCACCTGGTATTCCTACTGGGATGACGAAAAAATCTCTGGCAACACCAGCCAAACTGTCACCGCTACCTTGGACCAAATGCCCATCTTTATCAAAGAGGGAACAATTCTGACCACGACGGAAGAGGAATTATTCACTACGGATGCCTACAGCGCTTCTTCCTTGCGGTTAGACTGCTGGCTGATGGAAGACGGAAGCAACTTCTCTGGGCAGTTCTATCATGATGATGGTAAAAATCCCCAAGCCCTGGCAGGTGGCAATTTTGATCTGATAAGCTGGCAGGCAGAAGAGAGCGAAGGGGAATTGAAACTGAAGGCGGAGCGTGAGCACAATGCCGAAGCAGTGGCCTGTGCAAAAGAGCTGCACTGGGTGGTGCATGACTGGCAAAATGCCCCTTCAGAGGTGCTATGGGACGAAACGCCGCTATCCGCATCTACAGAAATGGGGGGTGCAGGAACCTATTTTGTGGACGCGAAGAACCATTTGCTGCACGTATGGGTAACCTGGGAAGAGGACACGCGTACCCTAATTGTACGCTGATATTTCTTGAGTTGGATAAAATCTTCTCCCTCTGCCTGCGTTCTTACCTAGCAAAGAAATGTTTTTCTGGTTGAGATGATGGATAAG